>CALVNU010000032.1 GCA_944349915.1 uncultured Clostridia bacterium
AGATAAATAATATATATTATGTTCAAGTTATTATTAAGTTTAAAAAAACTAAGGAGATTTTAAGTTGTTTAGATTTATTTTAAAAGTGCGATATTTTATTTATAGTTGATTTTAAAGGTGTTATAGTTATTTTTTTATAAACGAACGCTGGTAATAAAAAAGATATTGTTGTGCATATCCAGAAAGAATGCCAAACTGTGCAACAAGGTTTCTTCTAATTTGCTCTCGATTTTCAACTGGTTGATAAAATTGATTGTACATTTGTTTAATCCAAGTATCCACAGGAAAAACATCTCCCCTGCCATATCCAAAAAGCAAAATGCAATCTGCAACTTTTGGACCAACACCGGACAGAGCAATCAATTTTTCTCGCAACTGCAATGTATCCAGATTCTTGTATTCTTCAAGAGTTTTTTCATCAATTTGCCTAACAACTTTATAAAGATAACCCGAGCGATATCCACAGCCTATGTTTTTAAAAAATTCTTCATTGACAGAGCGCAATTGCTCTAAAGACGGAAAACATATTTTGCCATTTTCATTGGCAAAGGCCTCTCGCAGATTGTTTAAAATCATTTTTATGCGCTTGATATTATTGTTTGCCGAAATGATGAATGATATCAATGTTTCAAAAAGATTTTGCTTTAATATTCGAATACCATAACCAAATTTTAGCGGTTCTTGCAAAAGTTTTATTGACAAAAGCGCGTTTTTAATTTGGTTATAATCGGTTTTTAAATCGAAATAGTTTTCAAAGTATTCTGGGGTGTCGGTTAAAATTTGATAACAATTTTCTTTTTCCACAATTGTGGCAAATTTATCTTCTGGAAAAACAACATATCCATCGCCTTTTTTATCAAAACTAAAAACTTGTCCGCACTCTAAAATATGTTGCGGATTGAACTGGCTTTTATCGTAAACTTCAATTTTGTTGCCAAATTTTTTGTAAAGCATAAATTCTCCTATAAACAAATTGATATTAAAAAAATCACAAGCAAAGTAGCAAAAAATATCTTAATAACCAAATATATATCACATATAAATACATTGAAATAATCTTTTGATTATAAAAATCAATTTATTGCTAAAAATTGAATTTTAAAAAGTGAATTTTATAAAATTTGATAAATTCCAAACAATGTAAAGCAATATTAATTATTAAAAAAGCAGGCCCTTTAGCCCGCTTTAACATATTATTCTGCAATAACAGCAACAACTTTTTTTCCGTTGCTTACGCCAAATTTTACAACGCCATCGCAAAGGGCAAACAAAGTATAATCTTTTCCAAGTCCAACATTTGCACCTGGATAAACTTTTGTGCCTTTTTGTCTAACAATAATACTGCCTGCAGTAACTTTTTGTCCACCATACGCTTTAACACCAAGGCGTTTGCTTTGAGAATCACGACCGTTTTTAGTGCTTCCACCACCCTTTTTGTGAGCAAAAAGTTGAGCGTTAAACTTAAACATTTTTTACCTCCAATTTTGCAAATTTTTCTTCACCTTTGATGATTGATTTAAAACTAACAAGGCAAGTTTTTAAAAGAAGTTGAAATTTTTCATCTTTTGCTTTATCCACAGGCATCATAATTTTGAGATATCCATCCGCGATTTCTCGAAAAGATGCACATTTTTCAATTTCATCTATGCCAACAACGGCAAGTTGTGCAACTGTGGAAATTTGAGCACAAAGAAGGTCCTTTCCATAATCATCTTTGCCAGTATGCCCAGCAACTTCAAACCCAAGATAAAGGTTTTTTTGTTTAAAAAAAGTAATTTTAGTCATAATCTGCCTTACTTTTTGATTGATACAATTTTAATTTGAGTGAATGGTTGTCTGTGTCCTTGTTTCTTTCTTTCGTTCTTTTTAGGCTTATATTTAAAAACAACAATCTTGTCGCCTTTGCCATGAGAAACAATTTCAGCTTCACAAACAGCATTTTTCACAGATGGATTTCCAGCAATAACTTTTCCGTTGTCAGAAATCAACAAAACATCAAGTTGAACTTTATCGCCAACAGGTCTGTCGAGTTTTTCAACAGAAATAATGTCGCCTTCGCTAACTTTGTACTGCTTTCCACCAGTTTGAACAATAGCAAACATATTTTTACCTCCTCTAACCAAACTCGCTGTTTAACGGGTGTCAAAAAATTGAACTTGAAAACCCTACACATGCGGATACTGCTTAAGTATAACATAACACCAAAAAATTGTCAAGAATTTTATTATTTTTAATAAAAATAAAACAAATTTTATACCGTTTAAAACAAAGATTGAAAAAATAGTCTTTTACTTTAACTATCTTAAATAAAATAAACAACAAAATGACCAATAAACTTATTTGAAAAACATGTAAAAAGCGATTGTAAACAAAATAAATTCATTAAAAAATCAAATATACAACAATCTGCCAAACAGACAATATGCCATAAAAAAATCAAATAAATACAGAAAAATAAAATAATAAAGCCAGCAAAACAAACAAAAAACTCACTTATTGTGAGTTTTTTGCCTTATTTTTTTCGTGAGTTTTTTACTTTATTTTTTCTTTGACTTGTTTTCTTTTACTTTAGAAACAACAAAGTAAATTACAACTCCAGCCAAAATAACTGCTGCAACACCAATCAAAACTTGTCCAACAACTTCTTGAACATTTACTGGTGTAGATGTTCCGTCATCACCAACTGTGAATGAGAACTCTCTTGTTGTGCTTGCATTGCCTGCGCTATCTCTAACATAGATTGAAACAATATAGTTTCCTTCTGTTTCTACCTTGTAAGAATATGCATATTCGCCTGCAACAGTAGATGAGTTTGAAAGAGTTGTTGTTGTGTTTGTGCTTGTATTTCTAACTTGAATGACAAGTCTGTCAAGCAAGTCATTTTTATCAACAGTAGTCTCGTCTGTAACATCAATTTTATCAACTTGGAAATCAATAACATCACCTACATTGTATGTTGTTTTAAGGAAAGCATTTGAAGTGTTGTCAATTTCTATTGTTGGAGCAATAACATCGCCAACCGCCAAAGTGTAAGAAATTTCTTTTACCGACCCCACAGGTTGTCCCATTCCGTCTTTTGCGTAAACTGTATATTTGATTGTATATTGACCATTTGTGTTAAGCAAAAGTGTAAGGTTGCCTTGGTCGTCATATTTAAGGTCGCTATCAGTTACATTTTTCCACTCATTAACACTAATTGTAGCGATTGTTCTTGTTGTACTTCCTGTTGTAACAGAAATTGAAACATTTGACCTGTCTCTATCAAGTTCGCCACTTCCAGAAACCTCGGCGTCTATAGGCTTAACAATGATAGACTGCTTTGTATCTTCAAATTTTGTTTTTTCATAATATGATTCATCCATATTAAGATTTACTGCAACCTCACCTGCTGTAAAGGTGATAAGTGAGCTTGGTCTATGGTGGAATGTTACAACCGATGTCTCACCATCTTCATATGTTGGAAGAGAGGTGAGAGGCATTTCTTTACCAATTTTAGAAGTGCTTGTATTGATTCTTAATTGATAGCCGTCTGCTGTTTTTTCTGTCATAATATAATATTTTTCACCGGCAACTGCTGTTTCTGGAGAACCTGTTGAAGAGGTTACTGGTTCAGAACCATCGGCATAATATACAAGCATTTGTGCTCCAGTTAACGCATTTTCTTCAAGGGTAAGTTTGCCATTTGTTTTACTAGTGGCAAAATAATTCTCATTTGTTGAGTAACTTATAACATAAACATGATAACGCAGGCTATAAGTTCCCCTAGAATTTGCCGTGAAACTTGTTGAAGTTAGATTATAATCATTTGCAGGAGCATTTTCCATTGAAACGGTATAATAACTTGCCGTATTCTCGCTGTCAAGGTCAGAAATTCCAATATATCCTATTTCATTGCTGTTTGAAACTGCAAGTTTTGGTGCAGGAAGAGGCTCTGCTTCTCCAATAACAATCTCTTTGTTTGCACTATCAATATTTGTGATCTCAGGCTCTTCAATCACTGGCACTTCTGCAACATGGTATGTGAAATATGTTGTGATTGAATGTCTGCCAGCATCGGTTACGGTTACGGCAACTGTATAATCACCGCCAACTGCAGCATTGAATGTGCCCGCTTCAAGAACATAATCACCTGTAATGCTATCATAGTAAGTTGTCATATTTGCGCTGTGAACAATATTTTGAGTTATTGCGCCATCTTCACCTTCTGTATTTCTATAAACAACCACACCAGCAGTCATATATTGTGGCAAGTTGTCTTTGTAGGCAAGGGTTGGAAGAACGATTGTTTCGTTATTAACATATCCACCTTCAACATCTGGAGTTATAACTTGATAAAGATATGGTGCAACCGTGTCTTCAATGTTTGAAACATAACAAATTTTGTTATAGAAACCAACATTTCCTTGGTCATCAATAGCATAAGAGAAAAATTCAATATAGGCAGCGTCGATAGGCTTTTTGGCAAGGTTGATTTCGTATTCGTCCTCTCCTTCCAAAATAGTCCAGCCATTTGAAGTTACAACATTATTCCCGTCTGCTTGAATGTACCATTTACTGCTGTTAATTCCGTTTTTAGATTGCTCATTAATAAGATACTTAATTGTTTCCCCTTCTGCATCAATAACTGCTCTTTCTGTATTAAGATATCTATACGCGGTAACAATTTCAATTCTGCCATCTCCACCTTCATCGGAAGCAGTAGGCGCAGAAAGCGTTATAACATCTTCATCTAAATATGAAGATTGAAGTTCTGTAGAATAAGAAATTGAAGGAGCAACTGCATCATCGACATTTTCAACAACTTCAACTTCAAAATAAAGTTCTTGAGCATTGTTTGTTGCAACATTGTCGTTTGCAATGTAATAAAATCTATAAGTTTGTGCAGTAAATGTGGCATTTGATGTGTTTGGTGTAAGATAAGCATAACCCTTTTCAAGAAGTTCTGCGTCAGTAAGTTCTGTGTTTTCTGCGTTAAATGCTTCACCAGTTGCAACATCTGTTGTTCTGCTGTTTGTAACAATACGATAGTTGTTTGTAATTAACCAGTTTTTGATTTTTGTTTCATTTGCTTGAGAATCGCCATCAAGAAGTTGTCCATCCAAAGTCATCTGGCGCCTAATTTGATAGTTATCATTGTAAATTGATTGATAGAATCCTATTGAATCAGAACTCTTTTGAGCATTAAATATAAGGTTATATTGATTATAGTCAGAAGTTTCATAAATTGTATTACCAACTGCATCTCGAATTCTTCTTGTTAGTGTAAGGTCTTTTTCTGCAACATGGTTATCACTTCCACCAATTGCATACATAATAATGTTTCTGTTTACAGTTTGAGATTTCAAAAGATTTTCTGCGCTCACATAAGAGCCATCTTCATTTTTAACATTTTCTGCCCCTGCATCATAAATGTATGGTGTTGCAGAAAGAGAGTCAACAACATCGAGAATGGTAAATTCATAAGTTGCTTCATGTCCATAGAAATCTGTAGCGGTATAGACAAAGCGATAATCTCCAGCCTCTGGTGCTGTAAAGTTGTTATCTTCGTCAAGAGCCCCTTCAACATCTTGCCAAGCACCATTCACTCTGCGTTGAACTTTTATGCTGTAAGAGATGGCGACTGCTTCACTTGCAGGGCTATCTGTAGAGGCTGTGGTCGCATTAAGACTAGGCAATGCTCTAGCAACACCAACGACTGCCGAAGATGGTTTTGAAGAAGCAAGCGCAATGGTCAAGTTGTATCCAGCATTTTTTTCTGCATTAGTATAATATTTATCATTAACCTTGAAAGACTTTTTTGTTGAAGAAATAGCAACGCCATTTTGGTAGTATTTGTAAATAATATCAAAACTGTATCCGTTTGCTCCAGAAAGTGAACTTCCTGCAATGTAGTATCCACCGTCGGAATTTCTTGCAACCTTGACATCTTCCGAATATGCTTGGTCCATTGTTATAAGAAGATAGTCGTCTTGCCCTGGTTCTTCTCCATCTATAACGACTTTGAGATTAGTAGGTTCTTTGCCATGTTCATCGGTTATTGTTGGGATTGGAACAAGGATATCTCTTTCTTCTGCAATTGAAAGGTCATAAATTGCAGGAACGATTTTTGTATCGTTAGAGTCAAATTCAAAAGTAACCTCTCCAACCACACAACGAAGTTTAAGTTCATATGTGTAGAGTTGCCCATCATCTACAACCGAATATTTGATAACATATTGTCCAATGCGGTCTGCCGAGAAAGTTGTAACATCTGTATATTTTTCATCACTTGAGTCATAAACAACAGAACCGTCAGCAGCATAATAAGCCACAACCTTTGATTCTGTGATTGTGCCAGACACAGCAGTGCCGATAATGTGTGCGGTTTGAGATTTGCCAAAATACTGTCCTTGTGGAATTTCAAATTCTCCACCCTTTTCCACAGTGGTATGAATTGCGTTTGCATTAACTTCAATTCTGTTTGTGTTTGTATCAATTTCTCCGCCTGTGCCAGTGTTCTCTTGCGTCCAAGTTTCAGCAAAAGAAGAAATTACCCCTAAAGGCAAAGATGTTCCACAAACAAGTAGTGCGGCACCAAATGCCACTCCCTTTAAAACATTTTTGTTTCTAACACTTTTTTTATTCATAGTAAAAGTCCTTTTAAAGCCATAGATTTTGTAACAATGTTATTTTATAATATTTTGCGCCTTAAGTCAACAAAATCAAACATATATTACAAAAAATATTTTGCGGTAAAAGCAAATTTGTATGCTGTAGAAAAACAACTAGTTTTGTCGAAAAATATTGACTAAAATAAGAACATTTTTCTATTTCGATGCGTAATATGTTAATGTGAAAGCAAAAACAACTTTCAATTACATAAGAACATAGGAGGAACAAATGAATTTCTTTAACGGAATCCAAAATGGATTTGGTGGCTGTGGAAACGGTTGCGACCCATGCTCACTCATTCTTTGGATTATCATCTTGCAAAGCCTTTGTGGCTGTGGCAACAATAACGGCTGTGGCATAGATGCTTGCACTCTTGTAATTCTTTTACTTTTGTGCGGTGGCTGTGGAAACTGCTGTGGTAAATAAGCAGTTTATTGCATATTCACTCCAAAATTTGCCAAAATAAAAGTAAAAATGGACGATGTTTGTCCATTTTTATTTTTTTTGTAAAATCTCTTTACTTTTATGTTTTTTTATAGTAAAATAACTTTGAAATATAAACTCGTTGGAGGAAAATTATGAAATTTGATCAAGATTGCGAAATAATTTGGCATGATAGAAAACGCTTTTTGGGAATGCCTCTTTCATTTACTCGTTATTATTTGGTAAAAAAGGGAAATGAGTGGATTAAAATTTTTAGACACAAAGGTCTGCTTTCATCTCTTATTGATGAAGTAAATATTTATAGATGTTTTGACCTTAGCCTTCACGCATCACTGCTTGATAAAATTGTTGGAACAGGAACTATTCATGTTGACAGCAACGATTCTGCAATGCCAGATTTTACACTATTACATATCAAAAACCCATATAAAGTGCGTGACCTTCTGTCTTCTCTTATTGAAGTTGAAAGAAAGAAACGCCGTGTTGGAATTACAGAATTCCAAGCACCACAGTGATAAAGTTTGCAAACAATTGGACTTACAGAAAACACTTGCTTGGACCATCACCCTGCTATTACATTAAAATGACATAATTTTATTAAAAATTTGTTTTCTAAATACAATTTGCAGGTTTTAAATTTTAATGCAGAAATTAATAATCATTTTACAAAGTTTTAAAGAGAAATTTAATGTAAATTTTAACACGATTTTATCCGTTTGATATGAATTTTAAATAATAAGATAAAAATTTTAGTAAAAATGTAATAAAAAATTTATGGTAATTTTCTCTTGAAACCTAAGGCAAAAGTTAATAAAAAACAGGATGAAAAAACATCCTGTTTTTTTACCACTATTTTTCAAGTTTTAAAGCAAAAATCGCCGTTTTATTTTAATTTTTCCAAATATTCTATAAAATATTTAGGTAAATCGACTTGAAAATGCATAAGTTTGTTTGTTCTTGGATGAACAAATTCTATATAATAAGAATGCAGAAGTTGCCCTTTCAAATTCTTATCGCTCTTGCCATAAACATCATCACCAACAATAGCGTGGCCTAACCATTTGCAGTGAACTCTTATTTGGTGCGTTCTGCCTGTTTGCAAAGAAAATTCCACAAGCGTTTTATTTGCATAGCGTTTTAAAACCACAAAATCGGTTATTGCTTTTTTCCCTTTTAACGAAACAACATATTTTTTTCTATCCGACTTACTTCTTTCAAGAAAATTTTCTATTCTTCCGCTGTCTTGTTTAAAAACTCCTTCGCACAAAGCAATGTATTTGCGTTTGCATGTTTTGTTTTTAATCTGCTCTGCAAAAGACACATGTGCCAAATCATTTTTTGCCACAACCATAAGTCCAGAGGTATTTTTGTCCAGTCTGTGAACTATGCCAGGGCGCAAAACACCATTGATGCCACTCAAGTCTTTAACTTTTGCAAGCAACCCATTGACAAGAGTACCAGATTTTGTTGAAGAACATGGATGAACAACAAGCCCCTGCGGTTTGTTGATAACAATAAGGTCGGAGTCTTCATAGACAATTTCAAAATCTATATCTTCGGCATTAACATCAAGTGGTGTGACCTCTTCAAATTCATAAGAAACTTCTTGTCCTTGTTTTACCTTTTCTCCAGCCTTTACAATTTTGTTTTGC
>CALVNU010000033.1 GCA_944349915.1 uncultured Clostridia bacterium
GTTTCTCAAAATGAAAATGTGATTGCTTCCACTGTTTCTCAAAGCATAACTGCAACCAAATATGCAAAAACAAGAGGGGTTACTCTTGATAATGGCCGAATTGTGTTTGACCTTACAAATCAAGATGGGGGGCTAGACACAAGTTTAGATTTTGTTCAAGTGTTTTATTCAACAGAAAACAGTGGGAACCTAGCCGAGAATTTTGCAAATATTGGTGGTTCTGGATTTGAAGATATTTTCTCATTCCAGTCAACAACAATCAATGACCAAATAGTCAAACTTGTTTTTGAAGAAACCGACTCTCAAGGGCAGACAAGCACTGGGCGACAATATGTTGTAACAATCAATGCCAAAAATCTGCTATCCGACTTTATTGTTCCTGACGGTGCAAGTTCGACAACAACATTCTTAAACAGGCTTGAAAACTATTCTTACGATTCTTCATCTCAAATCATAGTGCAAAACTTGAAAAACTTCTATGAGACAATCAAAGATATTCCGCTTGGAATTTCTGACGGAGAAATAATTTTTGATGACTTTGGAAAGCCTATTCCAAACGGATATTATAATGTTTCGGTTGTGCAGACGGCAAAAGTACAAACAGATGATTTTATCGATTCCGACCCGTCATCACAAAAACTTATCTATGTTTCTGCTTCTCCAACAATGACTCTTTCAAGCCAGTTTGACCAGTCGACTGGTGTTGAAGCCTACAAAGCAACATACCAGGTTCGAAACATTGTGGCGGACAATGGAAATTTGACGAACGCAACAGAATATATAATGCTTTTTAGAAATAAAAATGCAGACACCGAAAATAGAAATCTTTATCGTTTTGAACTTAAGTTTGACAGTTCGGCATGGTCAATGGAATATGAAGGCAGAACTATTTCCAATGTTATTACAGGAGACTCAAATTCCTTTACAATAAACTTTACAACGCTTGGCGAAACTAGGCGCGAAGATAGTGATGACTATTTGATTGACAAAAACAATCAATATTATGTTTATGTTTATGCCGTTGGAAACAGCAGGTCTTGCTATGGCAAGAGCGAGCAACTTGACCTTACTTTCTTAAGCATCTCTCCAGAAAATCTTTCTCTTACAGAAGGGCAGTTTGTTATAACAACTTCTGGTAATGAAATTGGAAGTGATATTTTGCTTCGTTATAGAAGACAATATTCTTCTGGAGTTGAAACGCAAGAAGAAATCAAGCGAGTTAGTGCAACAGGTGGCAGAGTGGTGCTTAATGATTACTTAACCACCTCTGGCAAATATGATTATGTTATTTTCAATGTTATGGGGCAACTAAACAATGTTGCAAACTACATGAAACTTCCTAGCGTTTCTTATGGAATTTTGAATTTGTACAAATTGAATATTCCAACTCTTACAACAACATCAAATATGCTTCAAATCACGGCAAATAGTGCAGACAGAAATTATGGACCGTTTAAATATAAATTTGCAGGAGAAGAAAACATTGCTTCTACAGACGAATTTTATGGCACAAGTGGCTATCAAACATTATATTTTGACCACATTGCCACAAATATAAGCGGAGAACAAACAATCACATTCGTGCCTTCAAATGACATACTACAGTTTACAATTCAAGATTACAATGCATCTGCCGATTTTGAAAAACTTATAAACGAGCAAGTGGTGCTTGCTTCAAACGAATCATCAATCTCCTTGCAAAAACTGCCACAGGTTGAAAATGTAAGAATCTCCAGCGGTGATGTTGTTTGGGATAAAGTTAACCTTACAGGTCTATCACTTGCAAGTGGAGTAAGTGTTGTATATAAAGTTGTGGTAGAATATTGCGATGATTCTCAATCATATGAGCAAGAAGAATTTTATACGAAAAATACAAGGCTAAACACCACACTTATAGACTTTAAACAAACACAGGGAGATGGCAGATATTTCAAATTTACAGTTTATGTTTATGCAGGAGCGGAAAGTGAAAGCGGAGAAGCCCTTGTCGAAGGTGGATATATTGATATTTCTTCTCCAGTCAAACTTGCAAATGGGGCAAACATTCTTTCTTCTGCAGGAACTGTTTTAAATGAAATTTCAAAAGCCGATACACCGCAATTTGCGATTGCCGACCAAGTTAGTAACGGCAAGTTTGCTTTGTTAAGAGAGCAGACAAATTTGAGTTTTGCAGTTGAACTTCGACAGGTGGGTGGCAATGGAGAATGGATTTCTTTGAGAGAAAACAGAGACTTTATGGTTACAACAGGCTCTCTTCAAATTGAAGACAGCGCTGTAAATGTGTATTTTATAGAAATAATAAATCCAGACTATGCAACTTCACTGTCGTTTACGCTCAATATATATGCTTACACAACCACCGCAATCAAATCATCTCCACTCACAACAAATGCCGTTTACAAGTTGTCGGCTGTAAGCAGAGATGACATTGTGTTGTCTTATGATATTGACAGCGAAACCAATTTCTTGTCTTTTGAAAATTATTTCAATAACAACAAATATTTGTTTGAAAACAACATGTATGAAATTGTGCTGTCTGCGGGCGACTCTACCATTGTGCTTGACAACACAAATATGGTGATAAATGAAGAAGATACACCACTTGTTCTTAATAACCTTGAAACAGAATGGACTATATTTGTTAGGGGCAAACAAAACCAGACAAGATATCTTACAAGTCAAAACTTTGTTTTCAACATTTCAAAATTTGTTGAAATAAAAGTTGAAGAAGAACCGGCAATTGAATTTAAAGCAGAAATTGATTTGTTCCAATTCACTTGGAACTTTGCAAAAGCAGAAAATTATGATGTGAATAAAGATTATCAATTTGTCATTCAACTTATCTATACAAACAACAACCAAGAAATTGTCAATATAGAAGAAAGCGAGGTTACATCTTACAATCTTATAGAAACAGAAGGGGGCAGTTACAAAAACTATTATTATCAACCAAAACTGCAAGGATTTATTTCAACCGTCAATCTTTTTGCAAGAGAACTTAAAACCACAAACGACCTAGAACTTTATGGCAATATTACTGTAGATATTGGATTAGGGGTTGACTTCACGATATTTGCAGGAGGAGATGGCTCAAAAGAAAATCCTTATCAAATTGCAAACACAAGTCAATTCAACAACATTTCTTTAAGAGATAGTAAAGAAGAAATGATTTACTTTGTTCTTGTTGAAGACCTAACCTTTAATTTGGGTACAACCGATTTTGCTCTTGAAAATCTGTATGGCTCGCTTGACGGCGATGGACACATCATCACAGTCAATGTTCAATTTGAAGAAAACAAATTTGACAGTCCTCAAACAATCGAGAAAAAAGTTGTTTCTCTTCCAAACGGCCAGTCGTTTGATTTTGAATATGCATTTGGCGTGATAAAGAATGTAAACGAGGGGGCAATTGTTAAAAACATGGATATTAAATTATCACATGATTTAACAAAGGCAACAAACTTTAAGTCTACTGTGATTGCAGGTCTGGCAATACAAAATGCTGGAACAATTTCAAATGTTAGCCTAATTTCGCTTGATAGCACTTTTGGTAGAAATATTTCAACTTTGGCAATCGGTGGAATTGTAGCCTTCAATAGCGGACTTATAGAGAACTGTGAAGTTGACAGTGCAGACGGAATTGCAATGGTTCCTCAATCCTCAACTGCAATCAACTTGCTGTTTGGCGGAATTGTTCTGCAAAATGAAGGTCAAGTTTTGGCAAGTCAAAACCAATCAAATATTGCTATAACTATCACCAGAGGAGGCCACAACATCTATTTAGGCGGAGTGGTTTATGAAAATGCCGGAGAGTTGATTGCTGTTGGCAATAATGGCACAATCACTGCTTCTGGAGTAGCATCGTTTAGTAGTAATATAGCAGGTGTTGTTGGTTATAATAGTGGTTCGGCAGAATATATCTTCAACAATGGTCAAGTTTCTTCATCACAAAATTCTGGTTCGGCAGGACTTGTTTATTGCTATACAAGTGGCAGAATAGCAAATGCGTTTGAATTTACTGGCGCACAAATCATAAGTTTGATTATAGGTGGACAGGTGTCTCAAGGCACAATTTATGGCTCTGGCAACTCGACCACAAGCATAAAAATCACATCGCTCAACGAACTTAATAATGGTCAAGTCTTCAACTTGCAAAATTATGGCTATACAATCACAATTTCTGTGATAGATGGAAAATATAGTGCAATTCTTTCTGCAAGTCAAATTTAAAGCCTTGTCAAACAAATCTGCATCTAAAATTTATAAGGCAAGGCAAATAGCGCAAAATATTGTGCAAATAAAAGCATTATATTAAAAAATTAGGAATAACATATTTTATGAAAAAATTTAAACATATTTTATCTTGCCTATTGCTGTTTGCCTTTGCTTTAATTTTTGGCGCAGGTTTAGATGTTGCTCAATCTTTAAGTGAAAGCACTGCTTTTACAGAAAGCGATAGTTATATTAAAGTTCAAACAATTGTAGGTCAAAATGGCGCGGTATTGCAAGGATTTTATTTTACAACAAATCAACAAACGCTTTTAGAGCAAGGTGCAAGCACTCAAACAATTCAATCTTTTAAAAATGCGTTGCTATCACAGATAAATCATTTGCGAAATTTGATGATTGCATCTTTTACCAATATATATTTGCAAAATCCTCAAACCGAGTTTGTAATTGGAGAAGGGGGAGGACTTGAAGTGGCGCTTGTTTCGGACAGTAATGAAGATGTCCTAGGCTTTCAACTTCTTTTCACCTCTCAAGAGGCATGGAGTTTTTATCATCCACAAACAGACACAGAATTGCCAAGCCAGCAAGGTAAACCGGAATTTATCACAACGCATATATCACAAGGACAGATAATTTTTGCTCAAACCTTGTCAAACTTAAACATAACCGTTGGGCAATATCTAAAAAATATCTATCTTTCGGCTGGGCAAACGGTAGGGTTAGAAGTTGAAGAAATTTACAATCCGCAGTTTGTTTATGAATATGCATTATCTTCTTCAAAGGTGCACTCAAATGCAGATGAAGTTGTGCTTTCTAGCGATGGACTGTATCACCACATCTGGCAAATGTCGGAAGAAGAACTTGAAAGTGATGGTGAAATCAAACTTTACTTTTATCAAGCAAACAAAGAGTGGTGGTATTTGACAATAATTTGCGTGGGTATAGCGATTGTCTTGCTTGGAGCCACTATAAGTTTTATTTTAAAAAAGCGCAAAATCAAGTCAAAAATTGCATAAAATTTGATATTTAAAATTTAAAAATAAAAGGACGGGTTGTCATAAAAGCCTGTCCTTTTTTGTATATTACAATATATGATTTTTGCATAAAACCATGCTAAAAAAGGTTGCACAAAAATTATCAAAAATGTATAACAGTTTTATTTTAGCCTTTATGCTAAAATTAGTTTGATTTTTTGAAGCGGTTTATGGTTTACAAAAATTTTAGGAGGGGTTGTGGAGATTGTTGCGCTTTTATTTTTAGGTTTAATTCAAGGGCTAACAGAGTTTTTGCCAATTTCTTCAAGCGGGCATCTGGTTTTGTTTGGCAATCTTTTCAACATTAATGAAACGCTTTTTGTTTCTATTATTTTGCATGTTGCAACACTTTTGTCTGTGGTTATCGTTTTTAGACGGGAAATTTGGCAGATGATAAAACATCCATTTTCAACGCAAAGCCTTAATCTTTACATTGCAACAATTCCGACCTGTGTTATTGCGCTCATAGCACTTCCTATTGCAAAAATTTCTTTTAGTGGAAAATTTTTGGCAATTTCATTTTTGATAAGTGCAGTTTTGCTGTATTTTGCAGAGCGCAAAAACAATCTTTGTTATCAACCAAAACCTATTTCTAAAAAAGAGGCTTTGATTATGGGCATAGCACAAGGTCTTGCAATATTTCCAGGCATATCACGCTCTGGTGCAACAATTAGCGCAGGGCTGTTTTCTGGAGCAGATAAAACGCAGTCGGCAAAATTTTCTTTTATTATGAGTTTGCCAATAATCATTTTGTCGCTCGCTATGGAAATCTTTGAAATTTGTGTTGCTGGAACAGTTTTGACAGTTTCGCCAATCGGGTTAACTCTTGCATCTTTGATTGCCTGTATTGTTGGCATATTGTCTATCAAAGTTATGATAAAACTTACCGCCAAGGCAAGTTTAAAATATTTCACCGCTTATCTTGTATTGATTGCCATAGTTTGTTTGATTGTTTTATAGAAGGAGAGGTATGGAGTTTTATAAAAAGTCTGTCGCAGAAAGTTTAAAAGAAGTTTCTTCCACTTGCAATGGCTTGAGTGAAGAACAGGCAAAATCTCGTGAAAAAGACCTCTTTCATGAAGAGTTTTTCGATGAAAAGCATGGTATTGTAAGCAAGTTTATTGCACAGTTTTTTGACCTTATGATTATTATCCTTCTTCTTGCTTCAATCATCTCAATCGTGATAGGCATTGTCCAAAAAACTAGCGAAGAAATCATTGATGGTGTGGCCATTCTTGCAATTGTAATCATGAACGCAGTTTTTGGTGTTATTCAAGAAAACAAGGCGGAAAAATCTTTAGATGCCTTAAAAAAGTTGACAGAACAAGAAGTTTATGTTTATCGAGATGGTGCTTTAAAAAAAATATCTTCCAGCCAACTTGTTAAGGGCGATGTGATTTCGCTTGAAGCAGGAACTATTTTGCCAGCCGATTGCAGACTTATAGAAAGCGTGGAACTTAAAGTTGACGAGTCTTCTTTGACTGGAGAAAGCGTTGGGACGGTAAAAGACGCCTTTTTCATCTCACAAGAGACACTGCCTATTTCAGAACAAAAAAATATGGTTTTTAAAGGCACAAATGTAACATATGGCAGAGGGAAGGCGGTTGTTGTTGCTCTTGGTATCAACACAGAGTTTGGAAAAATTGCAAAAGAGATAAAAGACAATTCAAAAGAGGCAACACCGCTTCAAAAAAGCATAAAAGGTGTGGCAAAAGTTTTGACTTTTGTTGTTTTGTTTGTGGCATTTATCACATTTATAATTGAAATTTGCATTTCTCCCGCAAACATTATGGAAGCATTTTTAACGGCGGTTGCCATAGCCGTTGCTGCCATTCCAGAAAGTATGCCAGCAGTTATTACAATCATAATGAGCATGGGTATTGCGCGTCTTGCAAAACAAAGGGCGGTGGTAAAGCGCATGCACGCAGTTGAAACGCTTGGCTGTTGTGATGTTATTTGTTCAGACAAAACAGGCACGATAACGCAAAACAAGATGACTGTTATCTCCATTTATTTTGACGGAGAACTTAAAAAGGGTGGCTGGAAGAGAAACGCAAATTTTGACCAGTTTTGCAAATTTATGCTTCTATGCAACGACACTAGTTTTTCAAAAGGCGTTTATATGGGCGACCCAACAGAAGTTGCCCTTTCAAATTTTTGTTTAAGTTTCGGGTACAATAAAACACAAATTGACAGGGTTTATCCTCGCAAAAAAGAAAAGCCTTTTGACAGCACCAGAAAATTGATGTCGGTTGTATATAAAGAAAATGAGCAAGAGATTATGGTTACAAAAGGGGCAGTTGATTTTTTGCTTGAACACTGTTCGGCGGTTTGGTTGCAGGGCAAGATTTATCAAATGACAGACAAACTTAAAAGCGAAATTTTAAAGGCAAACCTTGCCATGTCCAAAAAAGCATTAAGAGTGATAGGTTTTGCTTTTAAAATGGAAGAGGCGGATAAACTTAATGAAGACAACCTTATCTTTGCTGGACTTGTTGGTATGATTGACCCGCCAAGAAAAGAAATTTTTCATGCTGTAAAAAAATGCAAAAAGGCTGGCATGCGCGCTGTTATGATTACTGGTGACCACAAAGAAACGGCCTTTGCAATAGCAAAAGAAGTTGGAATTGCTCAAAGCGAAAGTGAAGTTTTATGCGGAACCGACCTTGACAAACTTTCAAATGAACAGTTAAACAAAATTATAAGCTCGATTTCTGTTTTTGCAAGGGTTAGTCCAGAGAATAAGGTGCGCATTGTAGAGGCGTTAAAAAAACAGGGGCATATTGTGGCAATGACAGGGGATGGTGTCAACGATGCACCTAGCCTAAAAAAAGCCAATATAGGCATAGGCATGGGAAAAAGTGGAACAGATGTTGCCAAAGAGGTGTCGGACATTATCATCACGGATGACAATTTTGCAACTATTGTTGTTGCTGTTGAAGAAGGCAGAAAAATTTATCAAAACATTCAAAAGACGGTAAAGTTTTTATTTTCCGCCAATATGGCAGAACTGCTTTCTCTTTTTGTGGTAACAATTTTCTTTCCGCAATATGTATTTCTATTGCCAGTCCAAATTTTGTTTGTAAACTTGATAACAGACTCTTTGCCAGCGGTAGCACTTGGCGTTAAACTTGCAGAACAAGACCTTATGGCAGAACCTCCGCGAAATGCAAAAAAAGGACTGTTTTCTGGCGGAGTTGGAGTTTCTATAGTTGTTCTAGGCGCGGTGCAAACTTTGCTTGTTGTGTTGTCTTATATTATCGGTCTGTATGTTTTTGGTGATCATATCGCTATAACTATGGCTTTTTATACATT
>CALVNU010000034.1 GCA_944349915.1 uncultured Clostridia bacterium
TAGGACAACGAAGAGAGAAGTCCAATCCAAGCTTCTCTCTTTTTGTTTTGAAATATGAAAGTTATATGATATAATAATTATATAAGACAAGTTAATTTATCTTAATTCTTAACTTAATATAACCAACTCCAATAAATACTTGCAGTCGGTTCGGATGCTTTATCACTTGTCGCACCAAACAAAAATAATCCGAACCGATAGGCGAGGATTATTTTTGTCTGTACTTTTATTTCTTATTTTTTCGCTTTTCACTTTTCTTATAATTTCGGATTATTTTTGAAATAAGAAATAAGAAAGAAAAAAGAAAAGTTGTAAGGCATTAAAAGATAATCTCTAAATTCAAATCCAAATTTCTCTCTTTTGTTTTGAAACTTGATAATTGTATGATATAATTGTTTTACAGTTAAAGAGGTAAATTTAATATGAAAGTTATTGTTGATAAAAGAACTGAATTTATAGGTATAATTTTGATGTTAAGCAAATATAATCAAAAATATGAATTTTTAAAAAATGCCTATTCAAATGAAGAATATATTAATGATATAATGCAATGGTTTAATAAATACAAAAATGACGAATTTATTAAATTGACTAATAAAATCATAGACAAATATGAAAATTTTAATTATACGACACCTCTTGATTTAGTTTTGAGGTATTTTGATACAAATTTCAATCCTGTTGAAAGTGCTGATAAACCCGAATATTTTGATATATTAAATGGAAGATTGATACAAGAATTTTTACATGAACTTCCTAGTTTTGCGAATAGAACAAAATTCGAAGAGTTCTACAAAAACCATTCTGATTTTTATAATATGTGCATTAATTTTCAACAGAAATATTTGCAAGAACTTCCTTTGAATATTGAACAATATTTTTTAAATTTTTATGGCACAGACAAATCTCCAAATGTGCGTTGCAACTTGCTGTTAACAAATAGTTGTCGCGGTGGTTTTGGTGTAGGAATTAATGGCATATTATATCCTTCATTAATTGTGGATTTTAAAGGCGAAAAACAATTTCCTTGCTCATTTACATTTTTATTTCATGAAATGAGCCATCCTGTTATCAACCCATTAACAGATAAATATTTAAAAGGAAATGTAGAAACAAAATTAGAAATTCAGCATTACGGAAAAATTAAATCAATTATCAACGACTCCATAATTCGTGCGGCTGAAATTATTTTATGCAAACATATGCAGTGCTCCACTGAATTTATTGAAAGAAAAATAAATATGGAAAAAGCCCAAGGGTTTGAGCATATCGAAAAAGTTGTTGCTTGCCTTGAAAATTATTCAAGCCATCGAGAAAAATATCCAAACATAGAATCCTTTTACCCAACATTGCTTGATACTGTGGTTGATCAAATAAAATCTCATGATGAAGAATTAAACAAGTAAAGTGAATTCTCAGTCGCACATAGCCAACACCAACTTTGACTTGTAGTCGGTTCGGATACTTTATCACTTGTCGCACCAAAGTTAAACCCTGCGTGAAAAACGCAGTTTTTTATTTGTCAAACCCAAACATGAAATTGGGAGTCGAACCCAAGGGTTCACGGGGTCCCCAAAAATGTGTAAACATTTTAGGGGTAAGGGCTTCCACCACCAGCACCAAAGTTAAACCCTGCGTGAAAAATGCAGTTTTTTATTTGTCAAACCTAATACATGAAAATTGGGAGTCGAATCCATCGGGTTCGCGCCCCCCCAAAAAATGCGCAAGCATTTTAGGGGTAAAGGCTCCCACCACCAGCACCACCAGCCCAAGCGCTGGACGACTTATTAGTTTAAAACAAAGCAAATTTTTAGCACTTGAACCATAATTATACTTCTTTAAAATAAAGAGTTATATCGTTTTTTGTTGTAAAGTACAATTTTATGTAAAAAATTGCAATTTTTGTGTTTTTATATAGAAAAATGGCAAAAAAAACTTGGTCAAAAAACAACGCTAACAATAGCCTGCGTGAAAAACACAGTTTTTTTATTTTGTCAATACCCTTTCAAAAAAAGATTCACAAAAAAAGAGGTTTTTTACAGAAAGATTTTTAGATAGCTCTTGCATTACTGCAAGAAAAATAAATCACTTGATAATCTTTTGACAACAATTTTATAACTTCTTTTGCCAAAGCAAAATTTTTATCGTCAAGATTGACAAAACTGTCATCTAAAATCACGCAAGGCTTTTCTTTTTTATATATTTTATCAAGCAGGCTAAATCTTTGGCAAATCACAACCAAATCTTGATAGCCTTGACTTAAATATTCAATATGTTTTAATCCTTGACTTGTCATGACCCATTGGTATAATACACTGTATATAGAAATTTGTTAGACATTTGAAAATTTTTCAAAAATGCTGTTAAACTTTTCATTTAAAGGAGTAACAAATCTTTCGCTCACATTTTCTCTTGCGGTTTTTAAAAAATCCATTGTCATCTTTAAAATTTCAATTTTTTTGAGCCCTTCCTCTTTTTCCTCTTTATCTTTGTTATATTTTGTAAGAGCAAGCGTAAGTTCCTCTTGACTAGCCTCAATCCCGCTTGTCAAATTTGCAATTTGTGCATTATACACTGCCACCTGTTGTTCAAGTTGCAACTTCTTTTGATACAGTTCTTCATCTTTGTCTTCGTTTGCTTTAGGTAGTTCTAAAAGCACTTGTCTAATGCTCTCGATTTCTTTTTTCAAGCCCTCTATCTTATTCAAATTTTTAGACTCTTTTCTGCTTAATCTTATTATCAAAAGCCCTGTCCCTATTGCAACAGAAGGCAAACCTATGCCTAGAGCGATTGCTATAGACAAAACATTACAAGCAAACAGCACAACAAAAAGCAGACCAATAAAAATAAATAAAGTTGAAAAAATATAATAGAAATTTTTTGATTTATCAACAGGCTTCTGTAAAAGTTCGCTCAATTGCAAGTTTTTGCTGTTCAAGTTTTGTTGAAGTTGATTTCTTTTTTCTATTATTCTGCGATTATCCCGTTCTTTTTCCTTATAATCATCAAAAAACTTGTCAAACGCCTGTTTTTCTTCCACTTTTGGTTGACTTTCTTGCATAATAACGCGAATGGTTTCTTTAGATTGATTTATGTCTTGCTCAAGTTTTTCTATGTAAGATTCAAGTTGTTTTAATTCTGCCTCTTTTGGTTGATTTGCAACAATCTCTTTTCTGTTTTTTTCAAGCAATTTTAATGCAGATTCTGTTTTTTCACCATCATTTTTGTATTTTTCAATTCCAGCAAGATTTGCAACCACCTCGTCTGTCGTTGAAGAAGATAAATCATTTTGTCCAAAAAATGCAGAAATAGAAAAAGTTTCTTTTCCTACACCAAAAAGTTCTTCTCCAATGTTGGAAGAAAACTTGTTGCTAACCTTGCCTAAAAGCAAATCTACAAGTTGAAATTTGTCTTCTTCTGGAGTTTTTCCAAAAGTTCTAAAAATTTGATATCTCTCTTCTCCAACTTGGAAGATAATGTTACCGCCAAACAGCCCGCCCTGCCAAGGCTGGAATTTTGAGCGTTCTGCTTCAAAGTCTTTTTTTCTCCCCTTTGCCTCAAGGCCATAAAACATAGCCTTAATAAAAGCAGACAGCGTGCTTTTCCCCCAGCCGTTATTATGGATTTGTTGATTTAATCCACTTGAAAAAACAAGGTCAAAATTGGATATTTTGCCAAAATTTTCAACATGAAGTTTTTCAATTTTCATAGCGACAAATCATCTCCTTTAAGTGCTTCTATGCCAATCGTTAAAATTTTATTTTTTACATCTTCATCAAGATTTGCCTGCTCCACAAGTTTGATAAATTCCGCTTTAAAAGAGAGTGGCTCATTTTTATATTTTTCAATGTTTATTTTCACCTTTGTTTTATCAACAATTTCAATATAAAAAGCATAAAACAAACCAACTTCTTTTGATAGATGCATATTTTCATCTTCGCTATAATAACCGCTAATCACCATTCTTATAAGATTTTCTGTGTTTTTGTTTATAATATTGCCAATTTTTTCCACCCTATCCACAGTATTTTCTGGAACGGTTATTTCAAAAATTTTAAATTGTCTTTGCTTTAATGGTTGAAAGTTAAAGTTGATTTTATCTTCGCAATCAACCATAACAAAGCCTTTCTCGCCACACTCGTCAAAGCCATTTGGAAAGAGACAGCCACTATAGCACATTTTGCTTTTTTGATAAACGCCCTTCCAAAAACTATGTTCGTGCCCTAAAGCAATATAATCAAAAGGTTTGGAAACATATTTATCAAGTTCGATATAGTCATTATCGTTTTTGTTGAAAATTTCTCCGTGCATTAGAAGGATATTCTTTTTGTTATAGTCAAAACCTTGATAATCAAGGCTTTTAGCCCAAAAATCAACATTTTCTGTGCGAAAAACATTGTTTGTTTCATCTAGAATATAAAAATTGTTTGGCAAAGTGTCAAAATTGATTTTGTCATCGTGGTTGCCATTTATATACAAAACTGGACGCGCAAACTTTTCAACTTCTTTAAAAAACGCCCTTTTGATTTTTTGGGTTACAAAATTTGAGTGAAAAAGGTCGCCACAAATAAGCACCACATCACAATCGGTTTGAAAAAGAACTGGCAAAGCAGAAAGATGCTCATAAGAAAGTTGCCTTTGTTGTTTAATGGGCAACCTAACATTTTTTGCCCCCAAGTGTAAGTCTGCTGTATGTAAAATTTTTCTTACTATCATAGACTTATTATATCATATTAAAACAAAAAAACAAAAAGGTTTTTATAAACAAAAAAAGACAGAATTTGTGCATTAACTGCAATAAACGGCGCAAACGAAAGATTATTTGTAATTTTTCTTACTTCGTTTAATAAAAAAGCCCAAAACCAGTCATTTAGGATTGCTTTACTCCTGGCTTTGAGCGTTTTTTGAGCCTTGTATTGCTTATCTTTCTGCAGTGTGTTAATTTGCCGACACACTGGTCTTGTTGATAGTGTTTAAATTTTGCCGATTTTATAATCAAACTAAAGGCAAATTGCGTTGCTCAATTTATTTTACTCTTATGCAAACTTTAGAGAAATTTCACCATCTGTTGTTATTGTCATCTTGTTTCCGCCACCGTTTACATATAAAGGATTTTCAATTGTATCATATCCTTCAACAGAAACATTTTCTCTTGCCTCACCTTTTGAATTATAAAACTCTGCGGTAAAGGTTGAAGTTTGATAATAATTGAAATTTATTTTTCCAGTTATTGAAGTCAAGTTTATCACAGCATTCATGTTTGAAACGCCAGTTGCATTAATTGTGGCAGTTTCGGAAATCACATTGACATTTTTGCTTGATGAAGACAAACTTACATCTATAGAGCCACTTTCGGCCTCCACCCAACTCGTAGCGCCAAGTTTGTCAATTTGTATAGTTGCATTGTTTGAATTTATAAACAAATTGCAATTTTCGGCATCTGCAATTTTGATATTGCTGTTGTTTGCAAAAGGCAAACTTATAGCGCCAGAGACTTTGTCAATTGTAAGGTTCATACCATTTGTCTCATTAACAAGGCTGTTAGATTCCAGGTTGCCTGTGTAAGTTTTTATTTCAAAATTTCCAGAAATTGTTTTGAGCGACATGTTTGCATTAATCTCATTTGCCTTTAAACTTCCGCGCTCAATATTGTTTTGAATAGAAAATGATGCATTTGCGTTTGGAATTAACTTATTAAATTCAAACTGTCCATTTCCCGACAAAGAAAGCACGCTGTTGTTTGCAAAATACATTTCGTCTTGATAACTTATCACAGAACCACTTTCGTTGTTGATGATTATACTGTTGTATGAGTTATCCAAGTTCTTACCAAATCGTATTGTGCCAGAAGTGGTTGAAAGGTTTAAGTTGTTAATATCAAGACGGATTTGTTCTTCCGTTATAGTGCCAAGATTGATACTACCCGTTCCGCAAGAAACATTCACAGAGTTTTCGCTGTTAAATTTTGCTGTTGATGTGGCTGGGTCTTTAGGAATAAGAATTTTTACATAACAATTGCTGTTGAAATAGAGAAACCCTTCTGGATTTGTAACATTAATATACAATCTGCTTGCAGAAAATATACCCGGCTCATATTTGATATTGCAATCAAAATTTGTGCTTTGTTCGGATTTTGCAAAACCAGTTTGATAATTTTCTATTAAAATAGTTGGATTCTCAATTGTTTGGTCGCATTCCATTTCAAAATTGATGTTGTCCCCAGAAACATAAATATCAACCCTTTCGGTGAAATCAAAGTTGAACGGGGTGTCTAAAATAGAGTAAGTGTCAACAGTTTTTGTTGTTGCTGTAGAAAAATATTTTAATCCCAAGATTGACATGCCTGGATTAAAAACCATAACAACAACAAGTATGAAAAAGATAGCAATGATAAAAAGAAGCAACATCATCACATAAAAGAAAAATCCTTTTCTTACTTTATCACCTTTTGCCATAATCCCTCCATACTTTAATTATATCATAAATTAAAAGATAAATCAATAGATAAGGCAATTTAATCCAAAATCGCCTTGATTCGCCTTATACCACTTGACGACGATTCTTCTTTTATAATCTTAAAGTGGTGAAGTTGCTCTGTGTTTTCGGCATGTGGACCGCCACAAATTTCTTTGCTTACATCGCCAATAGAATAAACTTTAACTTCATCGCCATATTTGTTTGTAAAAGTTCCATGTGCGCCACTTTTCTTGGCCTCTTCCAGTGTCATAACTTCACATTTGACTGGCAATTTGCGTTCTATTGCATTGTTTACAAAATCTTCAACTTCTTTAAGTTCTTCCGCCGTCATTTTGTGGTCAAGATTAAAGTCAAAACGCAATCTTTCTGGAGTGATGTTAGAACCTTTTTGCACAACATTTTTTCCAAACATTTTTTGAAGACCTGCAAGCAAAAGATGTGTTGCAGTATGAAGATAGGCAGACTGTTTTGAAGTGTCGGCCAGACCGCCTTTAAACATTCCAGCAGTTGCTTGACGCGATTTTTCTTGATGAACTTTAAACATTTCTGTAAAGCCATCTTTATCTACAGAATATCCTCGTTCTTTTGCAAGTTCTTCGGTAAGTTCTAAAGGAAACCCAAAAGTAT
The DNA here is from genome assembly GCA_944349915.1 of uncultured Clostridia bacterium. Taxonomy (GTDB): domain Bacteria; phylum Bacillota; class Clostridia; order Christensenellales; family UBA1242; genus Caccovivens. Next base: position 7,105 of record CALVNU010000034.1, read on the forward strand.
CATACAGCCTAAAGGCGCTTTTTCCACTTATAATATTTTCAACTTTTTCACCAGTTTTAGATGCAAATTCTTTGTGCCTTTCAATGCCTGCAATAACCTTATTAAATTCGCGATGTCCTTCTTCAATTGCTTTAGAAAATTTTTCAACTTCTTTTAAAAGTTCTGTTTTTATAAATTCGCGGTTTTCTTTAATATCTTGATAATCTTGTCCATATTCATCAACATAAATATCTGCAATGCCAGCAAAAAGTTTGCTATCAAAGCCAATACTTCGACTGCAGTTTACCGCTCTTCTTATAAATCTACGCAAAATATAACCTTGTCCCACATTTGATGGAACAACTCCCTTTGCATCACCTAATATAAAGGTTGATGATCGAATATGGTCGGTGATAATTCTATATGCCCGCATTCCACTCGGCTCGTCATATTTAACCTTTGCATGCTCACCAATAAAGTCAATCACTCGCTTTAAGCAACCACTGTCATAAACGCTTTTTGCACCATTTAAAGTTGCAACTGTTCTTTCAAGTCCCATTCCTGTATCAATGTTTGGTCTCTCAAGTTTTTCCGCCTTGTCGCCTGCGTTTTTAACCACATATTGCATAAACACATCGTTCCAAATTTCCAGGTATTTCCCACAGTCGCAAGATGGAGAACAATCTTTAGAACATTTTGGTTTTCCAGTGTCATAAAACATTTCGCTATCTGGTCCACAAGGTCCAACTCCTCCGCCCAAAGCCCACCAGTTATCTTCACTTGTAAAGAAAATTTCTTTTATTCCACATTCTTTCCAAGCGTTATAGGCTTCTTCATCGCGAGGGGCAACCTCGTTGCCTGCAAAAACGGTAACTGCAAGTCTGTCTTTATCAATGCCCAAATATTCGGGGCTTGTCAAAAACTCAAAACTCAATTTTATCATTTCCGTTTTGTTGCATTTGCCGAGAGTCCAATTTCCAAGCATTTCAAAAAAGGTAAGGTGGCTGTCATCACCTACAGAGTCTATATCGCTTGTTCTTATACATCTTTGAACATCATAAATCATATCGCCAGCAGGATGTTTTTCACCTAACAGGTATGGAACAAGTGGATGC
>CALVNU010000035.1 GCA_944349915.1 uncultured Clostridia bacterium
TTTTCGTCAAGCGTCTGCGCACTTTTTGTATATCTCACTCCGTTTTCAATATTAACTTGGTCGACATCATTTTTTTTGTTGTTTCTTACAATCACAACAGCAAGTGCGATGGCAAGAACTACATTTAAAACACCAGAAATAATAATTGCAATTTCAATTGTTGACATTTTCTCCCCTCCTTAAGCAAAATAGTAAAGTAGCGCAATAATGCCTAAAATCAACAGAACTATAAAAACAGTAAGTGTAACCTTGCCTGCCGATACAGGCGTTTTGCCCGCAACTTTTCCATTTTCGCCGTTAACAAAAAAGTTGTAAAGTTTGTTTTTATATTTATAGTGTCCAACATAAATTGGCACTAAAATATACTTATACATTTCATGACTAAAATCGGTGTTTACATTTAAAGAATACTTGATATCATAATCATATTTTTTTAATATTGACCCTTCAATCCTGTTTTGCATCATGCTTTTGCTTTCTTGCCAACAAGACTGGCCGTCTTTATCATAAGTGTTTGCGCCATAGCCCAGCAGATATTCTGGTTTATAATCAACCGCCTTTCTGGTTGAAAAGGGTTGCAAAGATGCAATAATTTCACTCGGAATTTTAGAAGATGCTTGCACAACAAAATCGTCAAAAATTTCTTGGTATGTTCCAGACACATGAAAAACTTTTGTTCTTGTTTCCGATATAACCTTGCCATTGACAATCCTGTTTATCACATAATTTTTGCCAAGTTTTCCATAATAACTGCTTGAAGTTTGACAGTCAAATGTGAAAAGCGGATTGTAAATTCCATGAATATTTTCTGGTTTTACACTCTTTTTAAACTTGCTTGGCGCATAAAGTTTGCCTTTTACATATTTTTTTGCGCTTTGCCCAGCCATTTTTTTGTCTATTTTAAAAGGCACAATACCTTGCGGTTTTATTCCAGGCAACTCTTCAATTTTAACAACATTTTTAGTCCCACAAAAAGGACAAACATGAGAAACTCTTTGATTTTCAATAATTTCTTTTGCACCACAACTTTGACATTGGTAAACTTCCGCCTCTTTCCAAACTTCCCCTTTATCAAGCAACTCTTCTAGTTGTCTTTCAGGTGTAACAACTCCAGTTTGGTCTGGAATGTCGAATAAACTTCCACAATACAGACATTTAAGTTTTTGTGTTTTTGCATCAAAAACACTTCCTCCGCCACAGTTTGGACATTTAAAAGTGGTTACATCTATATTATCATCAGAATAAAGTTTCTTTTCAACATCACTCATCTCTGTGCTTGCCTTTTAAAAATTATTTAAGTTTTTTGCCACATTCTGGACAGAATTTTGCAGTCGGTTTTACTTCGCTTCCGCACTCTGGGCAAGTTAATGCAAGCCTTTCTCCACATTCTGGGCAAAACTTTGCCTTTGCCGAAACTGGAGCGTTACAACTTGGGCAAACTCTTGATGAATTTTGATGATTTTGTTTTTGCATATTTGCCATGTTTTGCATGTTGTTTGCAAAGATATTTCCCATACCCATGCCCATGCCAAGTCCCATACCAGCACCCATTGCTCCGCCTGCTTGACCTGGATTTTTTGCAGCCTGTTTCATTGCTTCAAGTGTTTCAACTTGAGTGTAAACATCAATGTTTCCACGAAGCATGCCAAGACTTGTGTTTTTATCAAGTGCTTTTTCAAGTTCTTCTGGAAGTGAAAAACTTTCAAAAACAAAGTTTGTAAGTTTTATACCTATTGCCTTAAACTCTTCGGCAACCTTTCCTTCCACCATTTTAGAAAGTTCTTGAAGATTTGCTGCCATATCTAAAACAGAAATCTTGCTTTCGCCAATAGCATCAGATATTCCGCTAACAACCATGCTTCTCAAATAATCTGTGATTTGAGAAGATGAAAAACTTGATAAAGTTCCGCTCAAATTTTTCATAAACTCATAGGCATCATCAACTTTAAAAGCATAGTTTCCAAATCCGCGTATTCTAACCGCTCCATAGTCTTTATCGCGAACAATTATAGGATTGACTGTCCCCCACTTTTGATTGGTGAATTGTCTTGTGTTGACAAAATAAATATCCGACTTAAACGGAGTCTCAAATCCATATTTCCAAGACATTAGTTTTGTCAAAATTGGAAGATTGTCTGTGTCAAGTTTATAAAAACCTGGCAAAAACACATCGGCAAGCCTGCCCTTGTCTACAAAAATGGCAACCTGGCTTTCACGCACCGTCAATGCAGAACCTTTATTTACATGGTCTTTGCTAATTGGATATTTCCAAACAATAATGTCGCTACCTGTGTCGGTCCATTCTATATTCTTTAAAATTCCCATTACTCTCTCCTACTCATTTAATATATGTATATTTTACCATATTAAGTTTTTTAAAGCAATCATTTTAACATAAAAAAGATAATATAGTTTGTGAATGTGGCTTATGAGCGCTAAAAAAATATTTTTTAGCCAAGGGCAAAGCCCTTTGCCCTTAAAAAAAAGAGAAAATGAAATCATTTTCTCTTTTTTTGCTCATAAGCCCTTTAATCAACCTATTTTTTCATTTTTTTCAAATAGTTGTTATATTTTGTATAATCATTATCATTATAAAGACTTGCAACTTGCTCTAAAAGCGATTTGGCATTTTTGCCTAAAGACTTTGGGCACTCTGCCTTAATAGTGATAAGCAAATCGCCATATTTGTCCTTATTTAAAACCTTAACACCTCTGCCTTTCAATCTCATCATCGTTCCGCTAGGTGTAAGTTCTGGAATTGTCAAACTATAATTTCCATTAAGTGTTGGCACATCAACTTTACCACCCAAAATAGTGGTTGTAAAAGGAATATAAAGGTCCATATATAAGTCATCACCCTTTCTAGTTAAAATTGAATGACTTGCAACAGAAATATGAACATTAAGGTCTCCATTTATTCCGTCTTTGAGCGGAGCATTACCCTCACCTCTTACTCTTAAAGTTTGTCCGTTATCAATACCTGCAGGCACTTTGATTGTAATTGTTTTTTGAACGCGTTTATATCCTTTTCCAGAGCAAGCCTCGCATTTTTCTTTTACAATCTTACCGCTACCTTCACATTTCGGACATACACTTTCTCTTATAGTTGTGCCAAACAAAGTGTTTTGTTGAAAACGAACTCTGCCAGTGCCATGGCAAGAGGAGCAAGTGGTAAATTCCTTTCCATTTTTTGCCCCTGTGCCATTACAACTAGAGCATTTTTCAATCTTGCCTAGAGTAACCGTTTTTTCTGTGCCGAAGCAGGCTTCTTCAAAAGACAGGTTCATGGAAATATTGATATCTTCACCTTTTTGCAAGGTTTGACTTCTGCCACCCCTTCCACCAAACGCAGAAAAGATGTCGGAAAAGATATCAGAAAAACCACCGCCACCACCAAAGAAGTCTTCAAACCCACCTCCTCCAGAACTGCCAGCGTTTCCAAAAGGATTGCCGTCAGCAGAACCAAACTGGTCATAATTTGTCCTCTTCTTTGGGTCGCCTAGCACACTATAGGCCTCATTAATATCTTTAAATTTTTCCGCTGCTTCTGGTGTTTTGTTAAGGTCTGGATGATATTTTTTTGCTAGCCTGCGGTATGCAGACTTGATTTCATCTTCGCTTGCACTTTTATCAACACCTAAAATAGAATAATAATCTTTATTTGCCATAATCATCCTTATTTATTATTTTTCACCCAAATTTTAAGATATTTTATCTTACAGTCTATTTGTTGTCATCATCAACAACTACTTCTGGGTCGCCGTCAGATGTATCGCTTCCACCATTGTTATCACCATTAGGCGTACCATTTGGATTTGCAGATTGATACATTTTGCTTACAATGCCATTTGATTTTGAAGTAAGTTCATCAAGAGCCTTTCTTACAGTTTCAATATCATCACTTTCAAACTCTTTCTTTGCTTTTTCAATGGCTTCTTGCAAGTTTTTCTTATCTTCTTCACTTATCTTGTCGCCATTTTCTTTAAGCATTTTTTCAAGTCCATAAACCATGTTGTCGGCTTGATTTTTTGTTTCAACAAGTTCCTTGCGTTTCTTGTCTTCTTCGGCATGCGCTTCTGCCTCTTTGATTGCCTTTTCTATGTCTTCGTCTTTAAGGTTTGAAGATGCTGTGATAGTGATATTTTGCTCCTTGTTTGTTCCAAGGTCTTTTGCAGAAACTTTTACAATACCGTTTGCGTCGATATCAAATGTAACTTCAATTTGAGGAACGCCTCTAGGTGCTGGTGGAATATCTGTAAGTTGGAATCTTCCAAGAGTTTTATTTTGAGCAGCAAACTCTCTTTCACCTTGAAGAACATGAATATCAACACCAGGTTGATTGTCGACAGCGGTTGAGAAAATTTGTGATTTTCTTGTAGGAATTGTTGTGTTTCTTTCAATAAGTTTTGTAAATACACCACCCAAAGTTTCAATTCCAAGAGAAAGTGGAGTTACATCAAGAAGAAGCACATCTTTAACTTCTCCGCCAAGAACGCCTGCTTGAATTGCAGCACCAACAGCAACGCATTCATCGGGATTGATGCCTTTGTATGGTTCTTTGCCCGTGAATGATTTTACCGCTTCTTGAACGGCAGGGATTCTTGTTGAACCACCCACCAAAATAACTTTATCTATTTGGCTTGTAGAAAGTTTAGCATCACCAAGTGCTCGTTTAGAGCATTCTATAGTTTCTTTTACAAGGTCTTCGGTGATAGCATCAAATTTTGCACGAGTAAGTTCATATTCCATATGTTTAGGGCCTGTTGCATCGGCAGAGATAAATGGAAGAGAAATTGTTGTTTTTGGTGTTGCAGAAAGGTCGATTTTAGCCTTTTCTGCCGCTTCCTTTAATCTTTGCATAGCAAGTTTGTCTGTGCTCAAATCAATATTGTTTGTCTTTTTAAATTCTTCAACAAGCAAATCAATAATTCTGTTATCAAAGTCATCACCGCCAAGACGAGTGTTGCCGTTTGTAGATAAAACTTCAAAAACCCCATCGCCAATTTCAAGAATTGAAACATCGAATGTTCCACCGCCAAGGTCGTAAACCAAAATCTTTTGATTTGCATTTTCACCTTTGTCAAGACCATAAGCAAGAGCGGCTGCGGTTGGTTCGTTGATAATTCTCAAAACTTCAAGTCCAGCAATTTTGCCCGCATCTTTTGTTGCTTGACGCTGTGAATCGTTAAAGTAGGCAGGAACCGTGATAACGGCTTGAGTTACTGGTGAGCCAATATAACTTTCGGCATCTGCCTTAAGTTTTGAAAGAATCATGGCAGAAATCTCTTGTGGAGAATATTCTTTGCCATTAAGTTTGACTTTATAATTTGTGCCCATCTCTCTTTTGATAGACTGCACTGTGTTTTCTGCGTTAACAATAGACTGTCTTTTTGCAACTTTACCAACAAGGCGTTCGCCTTCTTTGGTGTAAGCCACAACCGAAGGTGTAGTTCTGTCCCCTTCTGCGTTTGCGATAACTGTAGGTTTTCCACCTTCCATAACAGCCACGCAAGAATTTGTTGTACCTAAGTCAATTCCAATAATTTTTCCCATAAATTTAACCCTCCTTTTTATTGACTATGACTTTTGCATATCTAATAACTTTTCCATTTAGAACATAACCTGCTTGATATTCATCTAAAATTATGTCATCATCTTTATCCGCAACATTCAAAACAGCAATAACATTGTGAATATGCGGATTGTATTTTTCGCCTATAGAGTTGATTTTTTGAACTCCAATAGCCTCAAGCGCCTCATTGATTTTGTTTTCAATCATTTCAACGCCTTTTAAAACATCTTCATCTTTTATCGATTTTTTAGCCTCTTTAAAGGTGTCAAGACATGGCAAAAAGGCTTCAATAACAGATGCTTGACCTGCAAATCTGGCTTGTTTTAAATCGTCCGCCGTTCTGCGCCTAAAGTTTTCAAAATCGGCTTGGATTTGACGCGCCAAATTGAGATACTCTTCACTTTTATCTTCATTTTGATAGCATCCACACTCTTTTTCACTGCAATTACATTCTTGTCCGCAGTCGCATTCGGCAGAACTTTCTGCTTCCTTTTTATCATCGCAATGACAGTGTTTATGCTGTTTTTTATCATGGTCATGGCAGTTTTTATCATCATGATGGTCGCAAGTGCATTTGTCGCTACATTTGTTGTGCATATTGCAGTCACATTCTTGTCCGCAGTCGCAATCCTCGCCACAGCCACAACTTTCCCTCTCTTCCTTCTCTTTTGCCATTTATTCTCCTTTTAAGTCTTTAAGACTGTCTATAACAATTTTTAAAGCAGAAGCAATGCCTGCATAGTCCATGCGTTGAGGTCCAAGCACGCCAATAGAAGCAAGTTGGTTGCCGTTAAGGCAAATCGGTGCTTTAACCATTGCGCATTCACCTTCATCGGCAAGAACGGCTTGAATTTTTTCACCTTCAACAGTGGCGATGTCGGCAAGTTTTTCTTCATCGTCAAGCACATCTAAAACTTTTTTTGCCTCGTCAACATCTTTATTTTCAAGCAATTTTGCGCTCCCTTCACGATGAACATCTATAAGCCTTGTGTTATTAAGTTTTTTTAGTCCGCCAATCAAGGAATCAACAACATTTTGAAAGGCCTCAATTTCACTTTTCATGCCCTCTTCAAGTTGGTCTATGTTGTCAATCATAAAACCAACTGTTTCGCCTTTAAAATTTTTTGTTAAATAGTTTGACGCATCTTCACACTCTTTAGCGCTGGCTTTAATGTTCATCTCTTGAGAGATATACCCCGACTTCGTGCCAATCAAAACCATAACTTTTTCGCTAAGCATAGGAATGATTTTAAATTCATCAAGCACAAGGTTTTCAATGCCGTTCATCACAACCACCGTTGGATAAGAAGTGGTATGCGCAACAATCTTTGCAATTTCACTTACAATATCGGTAAGAGAAGTTGTTCTTGACGAGATAAGTTGCTTTACCTCCTCAAGTTCTCCGTTTGAGGCAGTTGCATTTGAAAGAAGATTTTCAACATAATATCGATAACCCTGCACTGTTGGAATTCTTCCGCCAGATGTGTGAAGCTGTTTTAAATAGCCCATGGCCTCCAAGGCATTAAGTTCATTTCGAAGTGTTGCTGTAGAACAGTCAAGTTTTGCTTTATCTTTAACAGACCCACTTGTTATCGGTGCGCAGTCTTTGATATATTCTTCAATCGCCATGCACAGAATTTGATTTTTTCGTTCAGACAGTTTCATAAAAACCTCTTAATTCGACTTTTTGTTAGCACTCGCTTTATTTTAGTGCTAGCACTATTATATGCGGTTTTAAAATTTTAGTCAACTAATTTTGCCAAATTTTTGAAGATTTTTTAATTTTTTTTAAAACCGCATAAGCCAAATTTCCTTGGCAGTTACATTTATACGCAGAAAAAACAGAAATTCCTGCTACAAATAAAATTTCTGCTATAACTATAGACAACAATTTATTCTATAACTATAAATAACAATTTATGCTGTGATTATGACAGACAAAATGATTATAATTATAAATAAATATTTTTAATATAATAAAAACATTTTAGGTGTAAGAAAAAAAAGCAAATAAAAGTTTTAGGCGTAAGAAAAAAGGCAACCAAAAATTTGCCTTATAAATTTCAACTTGATTTATTTTACAGCCTGCCGATTATAGACTTAACTTCATCTAGCAGTTGAGCAATCAAAGCGCCGTCAATAGAAGCATGATTTACTTGAAGAGAAACATTAACCCAGCGTTCTTTTTTTTCATTTATTTTCATCTTATCAAAACTAACATGTGGAATAAAAGAGTTGCGTTGAACATCTTGAGGATGCGTTATGTGTGTAAATTCAAACCAAGGCACGCAAGACATATAGGCAATAACTTGGCTTTTCCTTGCTTGAGAAGGCAACGGCTCGCAAAACGCAGTCTGTGTTTGTGATTTCTTTTTGGCTTGATTGCAAAATTTTTCAATATCCTGGCAATATTTGATTGATATAATTTTAAAAAGTTCGTCATCTTTTTCTTTAACGCACATATTGGCAAACTCACCATCT
>CALVNU010000036.1 GCA_944349915.1 uncultured Clostridia bacterium
TGAAAAATCGCTTTCGACCTTTTACGCAAGTTTTTTCATTTCTTTGATATATTGTTTTTGCCATTTCATAACAACCCCCAAAAATTTGTTATATGTTTAGAATGAAAAAAAAAGCGCGCTTTTATGCGTGCGTTTTTTTGTTTTGTTATCTTGCCTAAAATTGTTTTTAAAGAAAAATTTTAAGTTTTTTTATTGAAATTTATAAGTTTTAAACTAAGATATATCAATTTACCATCTTATTTTCAAAAATCTAAATTTTCAATTTGCTCATTAAAAATAATAATTTTTCACACAATAACAGCAACCGCAACAACTGTTGTTGGAGTGTGAGAAAGAGAAATATGAACACTTTTTCCAGCAAATTTTTCTTGCAAGGCAATCTGTGCTATTCCATAAAGTTCTACAAATGGTTTGCCACTTTCATCATGAAGCATTTTGATGTCTTTAAATGAAACGCCACTTGTTTTGCCAAGTCCTAGAGCCTTCATAACCGCCTCTTTAACGCTAAACAAACTTGCAACGCGTTGTTGTTTTAAACTATCGCATTTTGCTTTTTCAATGTGCTTAATTTCTTCTTCAAATGCAATGCGGTTTAAAAATTGACTTGACGAGTCAAAGCGTTCCACTTCATCAATATCAATCCCTATCATCTGTAACCTCCTCCCAAGCCCTTGCAATATAAGAAAAACCAAAACCTTTTCCAGCAAGGTGATTATAAAATTTTTGTTTAGTTTTGATATCAATCTGTTTATTTTTCAAATATTTTTTAGCAAATTTAAGGCAGACTTCATATTCATTTTCATCATTAAGCGAAGACAGACATTTTTCAACTATATTATCTTTAACCCCTTTTGAAAGAAGTTCGTATTTAATTTTCCGCCTGCTTTTGCCTTTAGAAAAAAGGTTGACATAATTTTCGGCATAAACTTCATCGTCAATATATCCATATTCTTTCAATTTGTTAATCGCCTTATCAATGCACACCTTTGGATATTTTTTTTCTTTCAAAAAGTCGCGAAGTTGCTTTTCTGTTTTCATCATTTTTGCAAGAAGGGCTAGGGCACGATTAAAACATGCATAGTCGCCATTTTCAAGCACGAGGCTATCAAAAAATTCTTTATCAAATTCCTGTCCCGTCTTCAAACTATGCCTTGCCAGAACCTCTGCCTCCATAACGCCCAAGCAGTTGTCATCAACAAACAGATAATATCTATCACCCCTGCCTATTTTTTTTATTTCGGTAATTTTCATTTTACAAGTTCTCCTGCAACTTTGGAATAAATTCTCACCAAGCCACCAGCACCAAGTTTTATACCACCAAAATATCTTATCACAAAAATGGCAACATTTTGCAAATCTTTTTTCTGCAGAACATTCAAAATTGGGCGTCCCGCTGTTCCACTAGGCTCGCCATCATCTAAGGCCTTTTCATAAAAAGGCGTTTTTAATCTGCATGCCCAACAAATATGAGTGGCTTTTTTATGTTCTTTTTTCAAATCTTGCAAAAATGTTTTGATTTCATCTTCGCTTTCTGCTCTAACCAATATTCCAATAAACTTTGATTTCTTTTCAATTATTTCAATTTGTTTTTCAATAATCACAACCCACCTAGTTTAACACCGCTTTTATAAAGTTTTTCTTGCCTTTTTTAAGTAGCAAAGAGCCATTTTCAAAATCTTTTGCAAAAACGGTAAGTTTTATATCGGAAACCTTTTGTCCTTTTGCAGAAATTGCTCCGCCTTCAATCATTCTGCGCGCATCACTTTTTGAAGAACAAAGTTTGGTCATAACAAGCAGGTCGCAAATGTTTATCCCTTGATTTGCCAAGTTTTTATCAATCAAAACTTCTGGAGCATCATCACCGCCTTGAACAAAAAGGTTTTCGCTCATCTGCTTTGCCTTGATGGCATCTTCTTCACCACGAACAAATTTTGTGATTTCATAGCACAATTCTTTTTTTGCTTTAACAATATCTTGTGCAACAATTTGCTTAATATGACTCACTGGAAGGTCGGTAAACAGAGCAAACATCATTTCAACACAAGCATCTGGAGTTTGGTAAATGCCTTGATAAAAATCGTAAGCAGAAATTTTATCTTTATCAATCCAAATTGCGCCTTTTTCTGTTTTTCCCATCTTTTTGCCTTCTGGTGTAAGAAGTAAAGGATTTGTTGCGCCTATCATTTGCCTATTCTTGTTGTCTATCAAATTAAGTTTTCTGCCAAGTTCGGTGCCTGCAACAATATTTCCCCACTGGTCTGCTCCACCCCATTCAAGAGAGCAACCATATTTTTCATTTAAGTGGACAAAGTCGTATGCCTGCATAAGCATATATCCCATTTCAAAGAAAGTTAGTCCACCTTCTTTCAACCTATTTGCATAAATTTCATTTGATATCATCTTGTTAACATTAAAATGCACACCCACATTGCGCATAAAATCAACATAATCATAGCCCTTAAACCAGTCATTGTTGTTTACAATTTCCGCTTTATTCTCGCCTTCAAAATCAAGAAAAATTGATAAAGACTTTTTTATCTGCTCAATATTTTTTGCAAGTTCTTCTTTTGAAAGCAACTTTCTCATTTCTGTTTTGCCAGATGGGTCTCCAACAGAAGCAGTTGCCCCACCCATCAAGAGATAAACCTTATGACCTGCCTGTTGAAATCGTCTTAAAATGCAAAATGGAACACAATGCCCTATGTGCAAACTGTCCATTGTTGGATCTGTGCCTTCATATAATGCAATCGGTTTTCCACTTTCCAGCATTTTTTTTAAGCCTTCTTCATCTGTGCATTGATATAAAAGCCCTCTTTCTTTTAACACATTATACAAATTTTTATCAACCATAAATTCCTCCAAAAAAAGCATACCTCTCCTTTATTATCGGAAGTCGAGCCAAGCGACGCACAAGCGACATTTTAGCGAGACTAATTTTTATTCAAACTTGTAATGCTATGCGACGGCATAGGAAATTCGTTAGAATTTTAAAAATTTTATGCAAATAAAATTTTAACATCACATAGTTTTTTAGGACGAAGTATGCGTTCGTGGTATGCCTAAATTCAAGCGTGGGGACAACCAATATTCTTAACGCGGGCACGCAAATCTTCAATTTGCTAACCGCTAAACACCGGTTTTCCCCACGACGCCCCTTTCCCTCTTGCGAAAAATTCCGCTGGACATTTTTCTGCAAAATTTGGGGCTCGGTCAACTGTTATTGCCGGGCCCAGCCCTTCCACAATAAAGTTGCCTCTCGCTTTTCTTTTACTTCTCTTGGGAACAACCAATATTTTTAACGCGGGCACGCAAATCTTCAATTTGCTATAGCCTAAACATTAGTATCCTTTGCTCCTTATTATGCCAGTTCGTTGGCTAACGCAAAACTTGAAACAGTTGTAATTCATCTATAAATTGTTAAAGGTTTTCACCCTTCACCTTCTCTCTGCAAACCAATATCATAGACTACTAATTCTGCTCCACCATTTTGATTTGACTTGATTTTAACAAAAAAACAACATATTGTCAACTTTTTAAGACCAATCAATAGGTTCTTTGCCATGTTTTTTCAAAAATTCGTTGCATTTTGAAAAATGTTTGCAACCAAAAAATCCCCTATAAGCCGACAAAGGACTTGGATGTGGTGCTTTTAAAACAAGATGCTGGTTTTCAATAAGCGGTGCAAAACTTTGAGCATAACTTCCCCACAACATAAAAACAATAGGCTCTTCTCTTTTTCCTAAAATTTCGATAATTTTTGATGTTAATTGTTCCCACCCCTTGTCTTTATGAGAATTTGCTTGCCCTTTTCGCACAGTTAACACAGTGTTTAACAACAAAACACCTTGCTTTGCCCAGCGGGAAAGGTCGCCAGAAGGTTTGCACTTAATTTTTAGGTCGTCTTCTATCTCCTTAAAAATATTGACAAGTGAAGGCGGATATGGAAAATTGTCTGGCACAGAAAATGAAAGGCCTTGCGCTTGCCCTGGTTCATGATAAGGGTCCTGCCCAATAATCACCACCTTAACTTTATCGGGCGACACAAGGTTGAGTGCGTTAAAAATATTTTCTTCTTTTGGATAAATTGTGGCGTTTGCATATTCATTCCCCAAAAAATTTTGCAATGATTTAAAGTAATCTTTTGCAAATTCATTTTGAAGAAGCGCAAACCAACTTTTTACAATTTTTATCATGCAATTATTATACCAAACTTTTAAAATGAATGCAACTTAATCAGAGATAAGTTCTTCAAAAGAGCAGTTTAAAACTTTAAGCAGTTTTGCAATATAAACAAGACCTGGTTCAATTTTGCCATTTAGCCATTTTGAAACAGTCCCTTTGTTGCAACCAACCGCTTCTGCAATTTCAACTTGTTTAAGCCCCTTCTCTTGCATAAGAATTTTAAGATTCTTGCTAAAATTTGTAAGATATTCCACAAATTCTCCTTTTTTCGACATTATTCGTAAACATTGTATCTTATAAGCAACTTAAAAATATAAATTCTGCTTATAAGAAGAATTTGTAAAAAATGTGGAAATTATTTATTAAAATTTGAATAAGTTATCAAAATTGTAAAATAAAAAAGCCTTAATTTAGTGTTTTAAAACAAATTAAGGCTAATATTTTTAGTCGTTTTCTTCTGGAGTTATGCCGTAAAAATCTTTATCTATGCTAATTAATTCTGGATCTAATTGGGTTGAGCCAAAAAAGACTTTTAGCAAATCACCATTATATTTTATCTTGAATTGTTCTAAGTAAGAGCATAAATCTTCCACAGTTTTGTTGTTTTTTCTGCTCTCATAAATAATAAAATATGTCAAATAGATATAATAATTTGGGTTATATTTTTGTAATGTACTAACAAGCACTTGAGTTAACTCGTCATTGTAATGATATAAAACACGAGAATTGTTTTTTACCATTATTTTGAGACTAAATTTTCTTAATTCAAGGTCAATTTGTGGATATTTTTTACGATTTTTTTGATTTTTATTAAACACACAATGATAAGAATCATCGGACTTTGCATATCCCGACATTGCAAAGTGAGTTTCATATTTATCTGCAATTTTATATTTTTTCTCTATAATTTCAATTGCTTTAATTCTTATCTCTTCAAGGCAGTCGCGTGAAATTTCGATATCTGTAAAATCTAAATTAATCAAATCATAGTTATTTTCCTGCAAAGTAGTTTTGTCCATTGGCTCCACATAATTTTGTTCTTGAACTGGTTCCTCTACCTGCTCTTCTGTTTGAATTTCATTTTCCTGCGGTATGTTTAAAGATTGGGTTAATACTTCTTCGGCTTTCAATATTTTATCTGCTCGTGTAAGTATCCATTTTTGAAAAGCCCATATAGCACGCAAATATATTCTCATATCATGGGGCGTTACATGGCCGATAATGGAAAGTATTTCGTTTGCGTTGGTATATCTAGTTTGATATAGATTCAAATAGCCAGGCTTGGTTTTCTCTTGATTAAAATAATAGTCTGTATTAAAAGGGAAAAGTGGATTAAATTCTCTATCCATAGTTTTTGTAGAAGTTGTTATCGGGCAAATATAAATTCGTTTTGTATTTTCATCCTTTGCATAGATAAGACATGGTCTTGTCTTGCCATAATCTTCCAAGCCTAAAGTTATAGCATGAGCCACAACCACCACATCTCCAATTTTTAATTGAGAAAAATCAATTTTAGCATCACCATAAGAAAAATTGATTGGAGCATAAGAAAATGCTTGACTCAATTCTTGAACAGGAATTTCTATAGGAGATATGGTTACTTGACCATTTTTGATTATGCTACTTAAAACATATAAGCGATTCCACATAAATTCTGCAAACTGCCTTGCCTCACGAGGCAATACTTCTAAATTTATAGTTTTGTTTGTCAATTTATTGTATTCTGCCAAGATATTCGCTCTTATGTTTATATCAAGATTTTTTGGCATTAATAGATTACCATTTTTAATTTCAAAAACATAAACTGTTTTGGGATGAGATTCGGATGTAAATTCTATTTTAAAACCTTCATATCTATTTCTAAATGGTGTACGAATTGCTCTAACATACCACTCGGCACCCAATTGATTCTGTATTAATTTTGTTAATTTATTAAAGTCAACATTATGTTCGTTTTGCATTTATAAGTTTCTCCTTTACGATAATATTATAACGCAGATTTTTCCATAAATCAATACCCAATTTGTATAATTTTATAATATTTTGTGGTATATTTTTTTCCTTTAAACTTGATTTTACTACTATCAAATTTGATAAAAATGATTTGAAAACATGTTAAAACAGACATAACCTTGCCAAACATATTTTGACAAATAATTTAGTTGAAGAAAAATAAAAAAGCCTCCTAAAAAAGAGGCTTTTAATATATTTTTTAAGGTTTTGTATTATTCTTCATCACCGGCTGTGCCAGTAGTGTCTTGAAGTTTTGCAAGCATTTTTTCATGTGTTTCAATGCTTGTTTTAAGGTCTGCGTTTTTAGATGAAAGAAGATTGAAGATTTGTTCGAGAAGTGGATATCTCTCTTCGTTTTTCTCCATAACTTCTTGGCAATGTTGAACCGAAAGTTTAAGTCCATCAAGAAGGTCAAGGTCTTCAGAAAGTTTCTTTGCTTTTTCTTCATCAATATCAGAAATATTGTTTACACCATAAAGCACAACTTTTTGTTTTGCAACCAAAGCTTCTCTTCTGCGCAATTTCTTTTCATCACTTTCAAGTGTTCTCTTAACTTTTCTTAAAGGAATAAACTCTTTCTTGCATTTTCTAAGTTCTTTTTCATTTGCTTTGAGTTCTTCTTTTTCTTGAGCAATAAGGGCCTCAAGTTCTTCAACAGTAAAGCCAATAACAGCATCATCAACATCGGTGTCATCACTTGTTTCTTCTGGCTTTTCTTCTGGCTCTTCTGCTTCTTCTGTCTCTTCTGTTTCTTCTGTTTCTTCTGTTTCTTCTGTCTCTTCTGCTTCTTCTGGCTCTTCTTCGGTAAGGTCAACTTCGTCTTCAGTTTCGTCTTCAGTTTCGCCTTCTTCTTCCTCTTCAGCCTCTTGAGTCAAGCGGTTGATCCTATCAAGAATTTCCTGTCTGCGTTTAGCAATTCTTTCTGCTTCAGCAATTTCGTCAACAGTTTCTTGAGGCTCTTCTTGTGGTTCTTCTTGAGGTTCTTCCACAGTTTCAGGAGTTCCTTCTGCTGTTGTCTCTTCGGTTTCTTGAGTAGTAGTTTCTTCAACGCTCTCTTCTGCTTTTTCTTCGCTTGCAAAGTCCTCTTCGCTTTCATTTTCTTCTGTAACGATTTGTTCATTAGGATTATAAGCCTCAACTTTACCGCCAACCAAGATTACATTTGCATAATCTGGGTCATTTTTGATTTTGTCGGCATCTTCTGGATATTTTTCTGCAAGAGCGTTTTGAATTTTTACTCTATCCCTTTTTGTTTTGCCTTTGATAGCCTCATCATCTCTTTTACCGCGACTTGCCAAACTCATGAAAAGGTCGCCGATGAAATAGATTAAAAATCCCCCAGCGATAATAATTCCAAGAGTAATAACAACGGTTACAATAACAGTGTCCATAATACTTCCCCTTTTAATTTTTTTTGTTTGGTGGAGACGGCGGGATTTGAACCCGCTTCCAAAAAGCGTCAACAAAGTTTTTCTACGCGTTTAGTTTATGTTTTGCGTTTCATCAAAATTTAGTCCATAAACAAACAATTTTGACAAGCCTTTTTGTTTTTCTATAGTTATAAAGGCAAACTTGCTATAGAATTTTGGCTTTGTGTTGAACCCGCGTTTTAACTAGCCAGATTAAAGCGAAGGCTGTTCAAATTTTTTGAACTTGTGTGCCACTTAGGCAGCCATTAAGGCGCCGTTGTAAGCTTTTTCATTGTTTGCGTTTATTTTTTTGTCCATTTTTAAGGTAGGCCTAGACAACTACCACGCGCTTTACGCTTTGATAACATGCTCCCTGTCGAAACCAATAACGCCCCC
>CALVNU010000037.1 GCA_944349915.1 uncultured Clostridia bacterium
GGAAGGGATTTCAATCCCCAAAATTTGATTGATAACTTTAACAGAACCGACAAGTTGGCGTGATTTATTTTCACCGCGTGCTTTGTCTATAATCCCCCTAACAACCTTGCCACATTTTAGTTTGCTTACAAGGGCAAGCGCGCGCAAAAGCCCGTCTTCGGCGCTTGCTAGATTTATCCCCTTTTCGTTTCTAGCAGAAGAATCTGTTCGGATACCATATTTTCTGCTGGAAGCGCGCACCGACTTAAGGTCAAACACTGCAGATTCAAGCACAACAGTTTTTGTAGTGTTGTTAATGCAAGAATTTGTACCGCCAATAATGCCAGCAATAACCATGGGCTTGTCTTGGTCGGCAATCACAATATTCTTGTCATCGAGGTTGTAACTAAAACCATTAAGTGCTTCAATTTTTTCACCCTCTTTTGCCTGTCTAACAACAATTTGTTGCCCATCAATCAAACTTTGGTCAAAAGCATGCAAAGGCTGTCCCATTTCAACTAGAACATAATTTGTAATATCTACAATGGTATTGATAGGCTTAATTCCAACAGCATTAAGCCTTGCCCTCATCCACATAGGAGAGCGCTCAATTTTAACATTTTTAACTGCCCCCATGCAATATCGCAAACAATTTTCCGTTTGATTGTCAACATCAATATAGTCATGAATAGTATCTTTTGAATAGATATCTATAGGAAAAGACAGATTAACCTTTTTAGGTTTATCTCCTAAAATCGCACCAATTTCACGAGCAAGTCCAACAACACTCAAACAATCGGGTCTGTTTGGTGTTATGTAAACATCAAGCACCACATCGTCAAGGCAAAGTGCTTTATCAATAGCCATTCCAACAGTAAAATTATTAGGCAAAATCAAAATGCCATTAACGCCTGCGCCTTCAAAATAGTTTTCATCAATTCCAAGTTCTTCTCCAGAGCAAAACATGCCGTTAGACTCGACTCCACGCATTTTTGTAGGTTGAATTTTAACACCGTTCACAAGGTCTGCACCTGGCAAACTAACAGGCACAAGAGCACCTTCAAAAACATTTGTTGCCGCAGTGATAATTTGTGTTGTCTTCTCCCCAATATCAACTTGGCAAACAACAAGTCTATCTGCCTGTGGATGTTTTTCAATCTTCAAAATTTTACCAACCACAACATCATGCAAATGCTGGTTTTGATAGATAATATCTTCCACTTCAAAACCGCTTCTTGTCAGTTTTTCTGCAAGTTCTTCAGGAGAAAGAGGAATGTTTACATATTCTTTCAACCAGTTATAAGTTACTTTCATAATTTTCCACCTTTTAATTTAAATTTAAGTTTATTCGTAAAACTTAAAATTTTATCATAATCAAATAGCCGTGATTTACAACTATCATTTTTAAGCAGTCAAAAGTTTTTCTTGCCAGATTGAAAATTCATCTCGCGCTTTAACATCAATAGCGCCATCAACTTTTTCGTAACTGCTTTAACTTATATAATTTTGCAATCTGCAAAGATTATCAATCGCCAATGTTATTTCGACTGCTTTAAAAAACGGACATCGTTTTTAAACAAGGATCTCATATCGGTATTACCTGTAAACAGCATTGATGCGCGGTCAATTCCAATTCCAAAAGCAAATCCCTTATATTTTTTGCTATTAATTCCGTTAAAGTCAAGCACCTTTGGATTTACTACGCCCGCTCCCAACAGTTCCAAGTAACCTGTGCTTTTACAAAGTTGGCAAGCTTGTCCATGGCACTGCGGACAAATTACATCAACCTCAATGCTAGGCTCGGTAAATGGAAAGTAAGAAGGACGAAAGCGGATAAGAGTGTCTTCACCAAACAACCTCTTCATCATGATTGAAAGCATTGCTTTAAGGTCTGCCATAGACACATTTTCATCAACAACAAGGCCTTCAAGTTGATTGAACATCGGAGAATGAGTAGCATCGCTGTCGTTACGGTAAGTTTTTCCAGGAACAATGATTTTAAACGGAGGCTTCATTGTTTCCATAGCCCTAGCCTGCACTGCACTTGTTTGAGTTCTCAAAAGGATATTGTCCGAAAAATAGAAAGAGTCTTGCATATCTCTTGCTGGGTGACTTTTTGGCGTGTTAACAGCCTCAAAGTTATAATAATCGCTTTCTATTTCCGGTCCTTCAACAACGGAAAAGCCAAGATTAACACAAATATCTACAAGCCTGTCAGTCATGCTTGTAACTGGATGAAGCGCACCCTTTTTGATGCCTTTAGAAGGAAGCGTTATATCCACCTGTTCATTTTGCAGTTTTTCGTCAAGTTCTTGTTGCAAAAACAGTTGTTCTTTAAGAGAAAATGCTTCCTCAACAAAAGCACGCACATCATTAACTAAAGCCCCAATTCTAGGCCTGTCTTCTGCTGGAACATCGCGCATACCTTTTAAAATTGCAGTCAACTTTCCGCTTTTGCCAAGATAGGTCAATTTGAGTTCTTGCAAAGCCTTTTTATCCTGCACTTTTTCAATAGCCTGCCCTGCTTCAATTTTAATTTTGTTAAGTTCTTGTTCCATATTTCACTCCTTTTGTAAATTTCAATACTATAAGTTTGTTCTCGCCTTTTTGCCCGTCAACTTAAAAGCAGTCTTGTCTAAAAAATAATAATTAAAAACAACTTAAAATTGTCAAGTAAGCCGTTTCGCTTAAGTGGACCTAAATTTAGCACAAATAAGACAGCAAACATAATTAAGATAAATCAAAATCGTTAACACTGTCCATAAAAACAAAAATCTCTTTCGCCAAACATTAGGACGAAAGAAACTATCTTCGTGGTACCACCTAACTTCTGTAGCCATAACAGCCACACTCAACTTAAGCATTTACGCATGCTTTTGCGACCTGCACTACACAGCATCAGCCAAAATCTCTCAATGATTTTGTTTGCAACATGTACAACAATTAAATTTAAAGACAAACTAAAAGTTTTCAAAGATTTTGGTTAAAGATTGTTTTAAAATTTATATTTTTTCTTTTTCAATTTTCAAAACAATCAAATCTTAATCAAAAACCTCAAGAAAAACCTTTCAAGCAAAGTGTTTTTGTCAAAAGTTTTTAATCAAAAACCTTTAATCCTCATGTCGCACATAACTTCTGCCTTCACGCAAGCAACTAGAAAGCGAATTCGCAAGCATTGTTTTATCTGTTTTTCAGCCAAGAACAGACTCTCTGTAAAAACAAACATCTTGTTACTGGTCTTTCATCATAGTTTTTACTCTTTTAATTATACTTTTTAAAAAAATATTGTCAACTAAAAAAAGGAAAAATCAAAAAAAGAAATAAATTTCTTGCTGTTCGCAGACAAATTGCCAAACCGCAAAAATAAATTGCCCTTAAAAAAAAATAAATTGCCACAAAACCAAAACAAGCCAATTGACACAGACCCGATAATTCTTAAATATATAAAGTTAAAATTGCTCTACATACCTTTTTGAGAATTGTAGTCAAAAATATCAATGAAAGGCAATAAATTAAATTATTATCATTTTTAAGTTGATTTTGCAATAAAAAATTGATAAAATAATTATATGGAAAACATAAAAGAAACAGGCGCGATAAAGCCAGAGGAAAACATATCTGGCAACAAAAAACCCAATTATCCAAGTTATATCGAAGAAAATCAAGACAATCAAGATTTTCAAAGTTATTCAATAGACAAAGATTACAAATCGGTTTATTATTTTTTAAAAGAACATGGCTTTTCAGAACACTATATCACAAATTTGAGAAAACAACTGGGTTTTATTCTTGTTAATAACACAAATGCAACAACAATAACACCTTTAAAAAAACATGACACATTAAAAATAAAGATAAATCCCAATTCAAAAACCACTATTATGCATTGCATACTACCACTAGATATAGTATATGAAGACGCATACTACCTACTAATTAATAAACCAAGCGGATTGTCCACCATGCCAAACAAATCACACTATTCAAACAATTTGGCTGGCGCGATTTGTTATTACATGTCAAAAAAGGATGCAAATTTCACCTTACGCATTGCAAATCGTCTAGACAAAGACACCGCCGGACTTGTCTTAATTGCCAAATCAGCAGTTGCATTAAAAGATGTTAAGGTGCTAAACAAAAAATATCACGCAATATGCACTGGCGTTATTGATAAGGAATTAATAATAGACAAGCCCATACTAACAACTCAAGAAAATGGAATAAATATAAGAAAAAGAACGATTTCCCCTCTAGGTCAAAGCGCCACAACTTTTGTAAAACCTTTAAAACTATTAAAAAACAATCTAACCCTTATTGAATTAACCTTGACACACGGAAGGACACATCAAATAAGAGTTCATCTCGCTTCTATCAATCACGCCCTGCTCGGCGATGAAATTTATGGTGAAAAAAGTACGCTTATAAATCACACCGCATTAATTTGCAAAGAAATGTCTTTTTATCACCCTTATCTAAAAAAGACACTGCAATTTACAGTGCCTTATCCTAAAGATTTTATTTCTATAATCAACAGTTAATTTTACCGATAATTTTGCCAGCACCTTTGATAATAGCAACAATTTTTCCTGCAACTACAAAAATAAAAATTTGACAAATTATCGTTGCCAAAGCCTGTTTTTAATCAATTATCTTTAGCAACAAAAAATTTAAGCAAACATTTCAAATCTAAATTTAAATTTTAAACAAAATCAAAATTTACATCAATCAAAAACAACATCGGAAAGTTCTTTAGTCAAAAACTTGATTGGTTTAATACCCTTGCCTGCATACTTTAAAGACACAGACAGCGCTTTAAGCACTGTTTCATCTCTAAGTGATGCGGTTTTTACAATAGAAGAAGCAATATTGTAGACATCTTCAACCTGTCTTGAAGGTCGACATTCTTCAAGTTCGCTCAAAATTTGAACGGCAATTTTTACTGCAACTTCAAATTTATCTTGCTCCTCATCTTCTCCAGTCTCATCCTCTTCGTCATTTTCAAATTCTTCACTGCCAGCCATTGAAGTTGTCTTCAATTGTGAATAGCCAAAGGCTTCTGCTAGCAAATCTCTAAAAGGAACAATCATTGTATCCAAAAAGTTTTCAAAGGCGCTACCATCTTTGTTAAAATATGTTTTTATAAAATCTGTAAAATTTAATTTTTTGTTGTCTATATCTGCAAGCGTGCAAAATACAAGAGCCACAATTTTAAACTCTTCTGTCGGCATAACGCAAGCAAACTGTCCATGGCCATCTTGAATAAATGTGCGAGCAAATTCTCTATCGCGATTATAAGACTCTAAACACTCACTTATCAAAGCGCAGACATCACTTGAAGACGCAATCGCTTTCAACAGATTTGAAATTTTGTATTCTGCAACCAAAAACTTGCATGACAGCAGTTCATCGCAAGCGTTGAGAACATTTTCTATTTCCATTTTTTGCATAAATCACCTCAATTTTTTTGAAAACTATAATTTAGCAATTATCATTTTCTCTTTTATTTTAGCACAAAGATAAAAAAATTCAAAGTAATATTATAACTTCTATAAAAAAATTGATTTAATTTAAAAAAAATGCTATTATATTGTTATGGATAAAATACTTTCGGATAAAGAACAAATAATTTTAGACAAATTAACCATGCTTTTTGTTATCGATAAAATGGAAATTCCTTTAACAGAAGACTCAATTTTAGACATTTGTTCTGTAAAAAACAATTGGATTCAAAATTATATGGACTGCAAGGCTATCATTCACGATATGGTTGATAGCAAACTTTTATATAAACTTAGTAGCGATGTGGAAAATAAAAAACTTTTTGCTCTTACTTATGAAGGCAGAGAATGTCTGTCTCACTTATATAGAAGAATCCCTCTTGCTCTGCGTGAAGAAATTTCAAACTATCTACAAACCAACAGGCTAAATGTCAAATCGGCCCAAGAATATACTGCCACTTACACAAAAAATGAAGATGGCTCTTATAATGTTGTCCTTAAAATCTATGAGCCACTTATAACAACACCAATGTTTGAACTACGCATTAAAGCACCTTCAAGACAATCTGCAAATGAAGCAATCCATAAATGGAAAACCAATGCACCTGCAATATACGAAATGATTTATGTAAAACTTATTAATGTAGACTAACTAAAAATTTCTAACTCAAAAATCCTATAAAGAAAGAATTTGCGTTTTGCTAAACCTCCTGCAAAACTCGAATAACTCCGTTTTGAACTACTAACTTGAGGTTGAACTACTAACAAGGCAAGCAAATTTAAACTTCGTTTAAATTTTAAAAAAGAGACGCTCACTTAAATAGCACGTCGCTAGCAAAAAAAAATGCGTCTCTTTTTTGTCCGCTTGAAAAGCGGGCTTGCCTTGCTTTATATCAATAAAGTTATAAAAACATATCAAAACTTAAAGCCTTAATAATCAACATACAAAAAACTTACTAAAGTTTTTCAATCTCAGCCCTGGCAATTTTATCGCATCTATTATTCAATTCATTGTCAGCATGCCCCTTAACTTTGTTCCACTCTACTTGATGTTTAGTTAAAACCTTAAGCAATCTTTGCCAAAGGTCAACATTTAAAACTGCCTTCTTTGACGATGTTTTCCAATTATTTGCAATCCAAGAGTCAACCCAACCTTGCAAAAAAGCATTGACAACATAAGCCGAGTCGCTAAAAATTTGCACATTGCAAGGTTCTTTTAATGCTTCCAAGCCCTTAATAACTGCCATTAGCTCCATTCTATTGTTGGTTGTTTCAACTTCACCACCAGACAGAACCTTTTCATGTCCAGCATATTGCAAAATTACCCCCCAACCACCTTTCCCAGGATTACCAGAACAAGCGCCATCAGTATATAAAACAATATTTTTCACTTTTACCTCAATTCATTTTAAGTTTTGATTGCATTTCAGCAAGCGATTGTTTATTTTTGCTAAGGTTTGGAAAAACTTTAAGGCCATCATCTTTAAATCTTGGCAAAATATGAAAATGAAGATGAAAAACCGACTGTTCAGCATCCGCTCCGCTTGCGTTAAGAATATTAACTCCAGTTGCGCCACAATCATTCACATAGTGATTTGATATTTTCTGTACAGCACAAATCACCTTTTCAAGCACTTCAGAATTGCAATCTAAAACATTTTGATAATGTTGTTTTGGAATCACCAAAGTATGACCATTTGCGTCATTGGAAATGTCTAAAAAGGCATAGACAAATTCATCTTCATATATTTTATAACTTGACATTTGCCCATTTAGAATTTTACAAAAAATACAATCCTTCATAACAAACTCCCTTTTAAATTATACAATATTTATTAATTATTACAAAATAAAAAAGAGAGATTTTTCAACCTCTCTCATTAAAATTTTTATTTTTCTGAATAAAATGCTACGCTTATTTCGCCTTCACTGCTTACAGAAGTTGCTGCTTTGTGTTTTGCTTTATCGTATGCCACAAACAGATTTTCAAGTCTATCCATTTCCGAATCAGTTAACGCTCTAGAATAAAATTTTTCGCTATAAATATTGATAAGACCGCTTAAAAAGTCTGTCATTTTGTTATATAAAGCAAAATCTCTCAAGTCCTCTTTAACCTTTTTAGCCTTTCTCATTAATTTAGCAACATGTTCCCAAGCCTTCTTATCTTCTTTTGACAATGCTTCTTTTACAAATTCTTGTTCAAATTTGCCTTTTGCCATCATGCGCTCCAAGCATTCAACAGCAATCTCTTTTTCTGAACGGCTAGCAACTTTTTCATCTTTAACGCTTCCCATAAATTTCCTCCTTTGATATATTTAGATTATATAATACAAAAAAAATAAAGTCAATAGCAAATTTTTAATTTTTTCAATTTTTTTGAATAAATTTTAGCAATAATAACATGATAAATATGGGAGGTAAAAAATGAAAAAATTTAGACCTGGTGAACAAGCACCAAAGTCAGGCAATTATTCTTGCTATGATTCAAAAGGCAAATG
>CALVNU010000038.1 GCA_944349915.1 uncultured Clostridia bacterium
ATCTCCACAAAATGAGTCAACAACAATTTTCATATAACTCTCCCTATTATTTTGATTGATTTGCAACCTAAACTTTAAAGCCTCACCCTCTTTTAAAAAATGTTAAGCACAATAAACCTAAATTTTTATAGCCTGCAAGCATATTGAAACTAGATTAACACTTTAAGCACAATAATTAGTGAGCGATCTGGCAAATTTAAGTTGGCAAAAGCAAACAACTTTTTTATTATCTGTTTTTTGTTTTGTATGCCATAAAAAATTATGAGCAAACAAGCACTCATATATATAATAGCAAAATTTGAATATAATTCAAAGCATTTTCGCACTTTTAATCAATTTTTTTTGCAAAATCGGTCAAATCTTGGCAGATGTTTATAAAACAATATATTGTGTCTATTATGCGTTGCATAATACTACAAATTGCGCATAATAGTGAAAAACATTTATATTGAAAACAAAAAATATTTAAAATTTTGGCAATAAAAAAACCGCCACAAAACATGGCGGAAGAAGTTTATTTTGTTTTTTCTTTTTTCTCGATAACAGTTTCGTTTTTATAAGTTCCACACTTCTTGCAAACGGTATGAGGTTTTTTCATCTCATGACATTTTGGGCACTCAACAAGTGTTGGTGCTGTTGCTTTAAAATTTGCAGAATTTCTTGTGTTTCTTCTTGCTTTTGAAACTTTACCCTTTGGAACTGCCATAATGTCCTCCTTTAATCATTTCACTTTCGCTAATGGCAAGTATATTGATTTTTGCCTATTTTGTCAAGTGTTTTTGCTGTATTTGTTTAAAATTCTTTATTTTTTGATAAGAGCAAGCGTATCTCTTGCTATCAACAATTCCTCATCCGTTGGAATGCGATAAACCTTAACCTTTGATTTTTTGGTGCTAATAAGTTCTATTGTTCCGCGTGGAAGAGAATTGTTTTTCTTCTTATCAATTTCAATTCCATACACTTCAAGCCCTTCAAGAGCCTCTTCTCTAAGGTCTTCTTGGTTTTCACCAACACCACCAGTAAAGACAATAGCATCAACCCTGCCAAGCACTGCCATATAAGAGCCAATAAACTTTTTGGTTCTATATTTTAGCATATCCAAAGCAAGTTTTGCGCGCTTATTGCCTTTTGCAATTGCCTCATTGATTTCTCTCAAATCGCTTGAAACTCCACTTATGCCAAGCATGCCACATTCTTTGTTTAGATATGACACAACTTCTGTTGCACTCTGTCCTTTCTTTTCTGCAAGCAAGGAAACAACAGAAGGGTCCAAATCGCCAGAACGCGTTCCCATAATTAGCCCTTCAAGTGGTGTCAACCCCATTGTTGTGTCTACACTCTTACCATTTTTGATTGCTGTGATTGATGAGCCATTTCCCATATGAACAGTTATGAGATTTAAATCTTCAAGTTTTTTACCCATAACTTTTGCACATGCATTTGCAACATATCTGTGGCTTGTTCCATGGAAGCCATATTTTCTAATGTGATATTTTTCTGCGTCTTGATATTTTATTCCATAATTATATGCTTTTTCTGGCATTGTTGCATGGAAAGATGTGTCAAAAACAAGCACTTGTGGAACTTTTGGCATAACTTTGATGCAACCAGTTATTCCTGCCATATTTGCCTGTGCATGCAAAGGTGAAAGGTCTGTCAACTTCTCAAGGTCTTTAAGCACTTTCTTTGTAACAATAACACTTTTATCAAAAATCCAACCACCTTGAACAACTCTATGTCCGCAAGCAGAAATCTCTGCAAGATTTTTGATAACGCCATTATCCTTATCGGTCAAAAGTTTGAGCACATTTTCAAGTGCTTCAACATGGTTTGTCATTTTAACTTTAACTTCATCTTTTTTGCCATTCATAGAATAACTTATAAAAGAGCCTGCAAGTCCAATTTTTTGACAATTACCTTTTGCAATAACACTTTCATCTTTCATGTCAAACAGTTGATATTTTAAAGATGAACTTCCTGCATTTATAACTAAAATCTTCATATTTTTCTCCTTTTCTATTTTAAAACTTTTAAGTTTTAACATCTTTTTATCTTTGTTTTTATTACCTTTCATCTTATCTTTCAATTTTTATGTTGCAATTTTAAGTATTTAAATTTCTTTTCACCGCTTTTTGTGCAATCTTTAACAAGGTTGATTTAAAATGTTTACAATTATTTTTCAAATCACTTTTGCTCCGCTTGCAAGGCTGTGATTGCCGTTATTGTAACAATATCTTCAACACTGCAACCTCTTGAAAGGTCATTTACAGGTTTATTAAGCCCCTGCAAGATAGGGCCAACAGCATTCAAACCGCCGATATATTGGATTGCCTTATAGCAAATATTGCCACTGTTAAGGTCTGGGAAAATCAAAATGTTGGCATCGCCTTTCAAAGCGCTTTGTGGTGCTTTTCTTGAAGCAACTTCGCTTACCATAGCGCTGTCAAATTGCAATTCGCCATCACAGCAAACCCCACTCTTTTTAAATTTCTTGTAGGCTTCTGCCATTTTTTGTGCACTTTCATGATTTGCAGAACCCTTTGTTGAAAAAGATAAAAATGCAACTTTTGGAGTGCCAAGAGAAAGCGCATTGAAAGTTTTAACACTGTCTGTTGCAATTTGAACAAGTTCGTCAACAGTTGGA
Organism: uncultured Clostridia bacterium; assembly: GCA_944349915.1. GTDB lineage: Bacteria > Bacillota > Clostridia > Christensenellales > UBA1242 > Caccovivens. The sequence continues at coordinate 2,645 of CALVNU010000038.1, forward strand.
GATGGAAGAACTCCGCAATCTGCCAAAATAAGAGGCTTATCTTTTAAGAACTTGTTTTTGCCAAACACAAAGAAGCAAGAATTTACTGGTGCGCCTTTCTTTTTTGCTTTGATAATTTGAAGGGCCGGCCTTACTGTGTTTGCAGTTGAAGCCTCTGCTCCAGCAACCATTCCGTCTGCGTACCCTTCTTCAACCAAAAGTGTTGCAAAATAATAAGGGTCAAGCGCTAGTTTTTTTGCCTCGTCTTCGCTCATGCCTTTGTCTTTGCGTTTTAAATACAAGCATTTTGCAAGTTTGTCAAAATGCTCAAATGTTTTTGGATTGATAATTTGATAACCAATAAGAGATTTATCGCGAAGCACAAGTCCGCTCTCATCACCTATAAGAATAGGTTTTGCAATTTTCTTTTTTGCAATAATTTTTATTGCCTGCAAAGTTCTTTCGCTAAATTCCGCTTCGGGAAACACGATAGTCTTTTGCAATTTTGATGCTTTTTTATATAGATTTTTTATTTTCATTTTAACCTTCTAAAAAATATTTTTTATGAATATTAAAATATATATATTCAATACAAAAATTATAAATATATTAACAAATATTGTCAAACATTTAAGGACAAAATTATGGAAAAATTTACAAAAATTTCGTTTACAAAATTGCTTGTATCAATTTTTATTGTATACATTCTTTTTTGCATGGTTTTATCGTCTTCTTTTTATTTGCAAACAACTTTAGACGGCTTGTCGGCATGGGCTTTTAATGTTTTGCCCTCTCTTTTGCCTTTTGTGTTTTTTACAAAGGTGCTGTCATCTTTTGGGCTAATAGAAAAATTTGCCAGCATCGTTAAAAAGCCTATAAAAAAATTATTTAACACCCCATCAATCTCTGCCTACGCTTTTCTTTCCAGTATTATTTCTGGATATCCAGTTGGCGCAAAAGTGACTGCAGACCTTTATCAAAGCGGAAAAATTTCACGCACAGACGCTTGCAAAATGTTAAGTTTTTGCTCAACCTCTGGCCCTATGTTTATTATCGGCGCTGTCGGCGCTGGAATGTTTGGCAATGTTACTGCTGGCTATATAATTCTTCTTTCCCATATTTTATCCGCCTTTCTTAACGGCATCCTTTACCGCAAAATTAAGGTGCAGGAATATGACAGAACCGTTATTGACAGCCAAAAACAAACCTTCAACCTTTCATCTGTTGTGCTTGACACCGCTTTGAGCGTTATTTCCGTTGGAACGCTTATTGCTATATTTTTTGTCGTTATCACTTCTTTCTCTGTGCTTTTATCATTTCTTCCGCCTTCTCTGTCTGCTTTTTTAGGCGGTCTTATTGAAATTACAAAAGGCTGTCTTGACATCTCTTCTGCCATGCCACTGCCTTTAGCAATAATATCTACAAGTTTTGTGATAAGTTTTGGCGGACTTTCCACCATCATGCAAACTTATGCGCTAACTGGCGCGCTAAAAATTCCTGTCAAACTTATGGTGCTTCAAAAGTTTACTCACGCACTTTTGGCAACCCTTATTTCTGTTATTTTGGTTGCAATAATCTTGTAAATAAATAAAATAATCTCGGACAAAGCCGAGATTTCTGTTGCGTCTATTTTTAAACAAACGCATCAAATTTTTACACACCTGTGTTTGTTGTTGCAAATTCACGAAGAAGAATTCCTCCGTCAATAGCACAAGCAACAATCAAATAAATCGTTGCAAGCAACACCAGAATATAGATAATTCTTTCAACAACCTTACTTCCCATGCTTATCCAAGCAACAAGGTTAAAATTGGTCAAACCAATAATTCCCCAGTTAAGCCCACCAATCATGAGAATAATAAGTGCGATGTAATTTGCTATAATCATTTTCTACCTCCTAAAAATATTGTTACCAAAAAGGTAGAAATTATGCTAAATGCAAAAATCTTTATATAAAACCACTTCCGCCTTGCGCATTTTTTGCTGTTTATGATTTTACAATTAAAAATGAAGTTTACTCGGTTTTTATTATAACCATGTGATGCAAAAATTTTATTGCCATAAAATTTTTAAAATTCTTTCGAATTTTCTATGCTGTCGCATAACATCTCAAAGTTTGATTAAACTTTACTCGCTCAACAGTCGCTTTAAGTCCTTACTCAACTTTAGATTATTTGTCTATAACCCTAGTTTTTAAAACTTTCAATTATAGTTCCGCCACCCAAACATAAGCCGTCTGCCGTATATAGCACAACAAACTGTCCTGGAGTTATTGCTCTTTGTTTTTCTTTAAAAATAACCTTGATTGTTTTATCTCCTGTGATTATAACCGTAACAGCCTGGTCGCTCTGTCGATATCTAAATTTTGCAAAACATTCAAATTGATTATCTTTTGGCTTTTCTTGTATCCAGTTCATACCATCTGCATACAGTCCATCGCTAAACAACAGGTCGTCTTCGCCTTGACTAACAATAAGCCTATTGTTTTTTAAATCTTTTTCAAGCACAAACCAGCGTTCGCCATTTCCACCTTTAAGTCCGCCAATATTGAGCCCCCGTCTTTGCCCAAGAGTGTAATACATCAATCCGTCATGTTTACCAACAATATTGCCATGAATATCTACAATTTCTCCTGGCTGTGCTGGCAAAAATTCTTGCAAAAACTTTTTAAAATTGCGCTCTCCAATAAAACAAATCCCGGTCGAGTCTTTCTTTTCTGCATTTGAAAAGCCAAGTTCTTTTGCAATTTTTCTTACTTCCGGCTTTGTTATTTCGGCAAGTGGAAAAATTACCTTTGAAAGTTGATATTGACTTAATTGATTGAGAAAATATGACTGGTCTTTGTTTAAGTCGTCCGCTTTTGCAAGATAAAACTTTCCATCTTTTTCAAATTTTTTTGCATAATGGCCTGTTGCAATATAGTCTGCTCCCAGAGCGATTGCCTTATCTAGAAAAGGCCCAAACTTTATTTCGCGATTGCAAAGCACATCTGGATTTGGCGTTCTTCCCGCCTTGTATTCCTCTAAAAAGTATTTAAAAACGCGGTCGTAATATTCCTTTGAATAATTTACAGAAAAATATGGAATGCCAATTTTGTTGCAGACCCTTTTTACATCTTCATAATCTTCTTCTGCCGTGCAAGCGCTGTCTTTTTCTTCCCAATTAATCATAAAAAGACCGATAACTTCATGCCCTTGATTTTTTAATAATTGAGCAGCAACAGATGAATCTACGCCACCACTTATTCCAACAACAATTCTCATAACGCCCTATTAATTTTCTCCTTTTGTATCTTTCAAAAAGTCATCGTTTTGAAGGTCTATAGCAATAGGAATTTTAAATTTTTTTAATGCGACCATAAAGATATCCCAAAACCACAAAATAGCAACAAAACCACAAATTGTGCTTAAAGTTGCAACAAGGGTTTCGCTGTAGGCTATAAGTTGGCTGTTAAAGATTGTCATACAGCAAATTATAAGAAAATTGACCAGCAAAACCGACCCTCTTAAATATCTGCCAACATAAAAGCAGTGTCCACCCACAACACCAGTAAAAATTGTTAGCAATAGAAGTTTAATATAACTTACATCACTTGGTATTTTTGTTGTCTTTAAAATAAACTGCCTGTCTCCGCGTTTCTTTTTTCGTTTTGCATCTTTGTTTGTGGCGATTGCAAGACGAGAAAAAACCAGTCCACATTCTGGGCAGACTTCCACAGACTCTGGCACTTTGATTTCACATCTTGGGCAAGTTTTTTTAGGTTCAAAATTTCTTGTTCTCACGCTTTGATTTTAGCACTAATATATTTTTTTTGTCAAGTCAATTTCTGCATTGATTAAAATATACAAAAGAAGCCCTGTCTTCCTCGTTTTTTCTTATAATGTTTTCAAAGATAACCCTTGCCCTATCTTTTTGCCCTTCTTCAAAAAACAAAACCCCTTGCTCAAAAGATGTTCTGTCTTTTTCAAGCATATTAAGTTTGTTCTTTCCATAGACTTCAAGACTTTCAAAAAGGTTTAAACTTTTTTGCAAAGGCAAATTTCCAACATAGCGATACTTGAGAAAATAGTTTGAAGGCAAATTGTCTAGCACATCACTTGAAAAAACAAGCATTGCATGGATATATTTTGCAAAATCAATAATTTTTTCCGCAAATTTTAGATTTTCTTCATTGCAAAGAAGGTTGCCTTCTTTATCAAGATAACACTGTGCTGTCAAACTGTCAACGCAAACATTTACATCTGTTTTTGCTTTATGATGCTTGTTTTTTATCTTAACACATCGACATAATGCATGGGCATAATCAAGCGCATCTTCACTTTTAAAAAAGAAAACCATCAAATAGTCCGTTATATTCTGCGCTACTATACCGTTAAACTTTTTAGCAAGTGGAGCAAGTTCATTAAGGCGCAATTTAAGTATATCCAAATTATGTTTTACTTTTTTCTCGCCATTTATCCACGCACAAACAAGAAATCCTTCAAGATTAACCACTTGACCATTTTGCAGTTTTAAAAGTTCCCCTTCATGCAACACATTCTGCAAAATTTTAGGAATTTTAACCTTGTCAAACACATCATTTGTTTGAATGTTGTGATAGTTATTATTAATTTTTACAAGCGCATGACCTATTTGGCTAAATTGCTTGCTTGTTCCAATTTTCAATTTTCTTTGCTTGATTTTGCCATCGCCCAACCGCTTTAGCACCTTCTCAATACGATAAACAGGCTTTGTAACAAAAAGATAAACAATAAAAAGCACTGTGATATACAGAATTGTCAAAAGCACCGCCCAAAGAATTGCGTTATAACCATTTTCTGTGATATTGAGCAGGGTTTTAACAGCATTGGCCGTTTGCGTGTTTAAAGAATTGAGTGAGGCAACCATATACAATAGCGCCCCATAAATTAAAGTGAATGGAAGAGTTGAGAAAAACAAAAGTTTGCTAATAGACAAGGTTTTTAAAAATTTGAAATACAAAATTATTGCTATAACACCACTTATCACAACCAAAGCAAGCGCAATATAGCCCTGCAATGAAAAGTTGAGCACAAAACCATTTTCGTTTAGTCCAACAGATGCGGACAGATAAGGAAAAAGCACAACCGCTGGCACAGCAGTCAAAAGAAAAAGAAGTAAAAAAATTTTTGTAGATTTTTTCATGCTTTTATTTTTTGCAAGAACAAATAAAATATGTAAAATCTTTTCAATTATAGGTATAAAACTTTTAGAAAATGCACAAACAAACTGTGGAGGAAAATATGGAAAAAGAAATTAAAAAAGAAGATATAAAAAATTATTTAAATGGAGTATATCAAAATATAAAGACGGCGGTACAGT
>CALVNU010000039.1 GCA_944349915.1 uncultured Clostridia bacterium
GCAATGGCAATTTTCCCATCACGCTTAACGCCACAAATGGTCGTTCCTCTAAACATGCTTTCCATTTTTTAATTCCTCCTTATATTTTTCAAGTAGCATTTTAGACCTATTTTCAAGAAAAGTTTCATTTTCTTGTCGATGTTTTTGCCCTTTATTTGATTCTATTATATCATAATCTGCAAAAATTGGTTCAAATTTTGAACAATTAAAATTGTTGGATTTGATAATTTTTTGCATAATATGCCCCAAACATGTGTTTGACGGCAGTTTTACAAATTGTTTTTCATTAATATAGCAAAAAACATTGTTTGCTGTGTATAGCCCACTTGCAATGCTTTCTGTTTTTCCATACACCCCAGCAATATTGCCGGCAAAGAAAAGGTTATCAAATTTAATGCTTTGACAAAACTCATTAATCATATATGGTGCGTTGATATAGCACGCTTCTCTTGCCTCGCCTTTTTGCGCAAGGATACACTTTTCAAGTCCTTTGATTGAATGTAAAATTTCAAGTTGACTTTCAACCGACAAGGAAGAAGCAAAACCATCAATTTGAAAATATTGACCTATTTTTTTTAGTTTTAAAACTGCATAAGGTTTTGTGCAATTTTCAAGATAGATAGGCAACATTGCCTCTTTTTTTAGCATATCTTTTTCTTTAAAAACATAGTATTCGATGGTATTTGATACCGGTTTATTGCTTTGTGCCAAGATTTCTTCATTAAGTTTTGCAACGATATTGTTGACAAGTTTTATATATTCATCATAATCAAATGGCAAAAATAGATATTCATCTTTTTTGATAAAACATTTTTCATCTATATCTTTAACAAGTGGATAAACTGCAATACAATCAAAACAACGCCTTGAGCCAAATGTGTCCACAAGATAGGAAAAGAATGTTTTGTCTGTGTTTGGCCCTGTTGCAATAACATTAATTTCCTCAAAGTTAAGTTCTTTTATGCTAATATCAAAAAATTGAATATTTGGGTGCGCTTTAACCCTTTCTCTTGCTTGTTCTAGCAGTTTTTGGCTGTTTAAAATTTGTCCTTGCAAGAATAATTCATTTTCAATTTTCATAAGAGCGCTGTCTAGCACATTAAGTTCATGCCTAAGCAGTGTTTTTGCAAAGGCTTTTTTGCCAGCAAAATCAATTGATTGGTTATTCCATTTATATTGGCTATCGCGGTCGTCAAAAACATGAACTTTTTCACCCCTGCCAGCCAAAGATAAGGCACATTCGCACCCTGCAAAGCCACAGCCAATAATATTGATATGATTATATTTTTGCCTCATCTTTTTCCTTGTTTATATCAATTCTAATATTAAAAATCTTTTAAATTAGCCAAAAGTTAACCTTAAAAATTATGTCTATAATATAAAAACAAATTAAAATTGCTAAAATTTTTAGTTAAATGAATAAGATTTTTGCTAAAAAGCATAAATTTTAAAGATTTTTATCAATTTTGTTCTTCTATCTTGTAATCGCATTCTCGATTGCTACACTTTATCTCTTTACCCTTTTTAATAAGCGGACTATGGCATTTTGGACATTTTTCGCCCGTTGTTATATCCCAACTCATAAACTTGCAGTCTGGATAACGCGAACAAGAATAGAATAATTTACCTTTTTTGCTTTTTCGTTCCACCATATCTGCTCCACATTCCGGGCATTTTCCAACTTTTTTGACTTGCGTTTCAAGAGGTTTTGTATTTCTGCATTTTGGGAAATTTGAACACGCCAAAAATTTGCCAAACTTTCCATCGCGTATCAACATCTTGTGTCCGCATTTTTCACAAACAATATCGGTTTCTTGTGGTGGCTCTTTCATTGTCAAAGCGGAAGAATCTGCTTTTGCAAGCAAAGCAGAAAAACCATTATAAAAACTTGACACCACGCTATGCCAATCTTCGCCTTTAGAGGCAATATCATCAAGCCTTTGTTCCATGTTTGCGGTAAACTTGACATTGATAACTCCACTAAAGAATTTCTCTAAATATGTTGTAACCTTTTTCCCAAGTTCTGTAGGAACAAGATATCGGCCTTCTTTTTGAGTATATTTTCTGGAAGTCAATACTGTAATAGTTGAAGCATAAGTTGCTGGTCTGCCAATACCCTTTTCTTCCATAGCCTTAACAAGAGTTGCTTCTGTATAGCGCGTTGGTGGTTTTGTAAACTTTTGTTCTGTTTTGATTTCTTTGCAAGGCAAAAACTCACCTTCTTCAAGTTTTGGAAGTTTTCCTTCAAAGCCCTCTTTTTTGTCTTCTTCAACAAATTCTTTATAGACGCTTGTATAGCCAGGAAACTCCATTGTCTTGCCATTAACTTTAAAGCCATAATCTGCGCATTCAAAATTGACAGCCACGCTTGAATATTCCGCCTCTGCCATTTGACTTGCCAAAAAGCGCTCATAAATAAGTTTGTAAAGTTTGTAATTGTCTGTCGAAAGCGTTTCTTTAACCATTTCTGGTGTTATATCCATAGTAATAGGCCTAATTGCTTCGTGTGCATCTTGAGCATTTTCTTTTGTATGATAGATGTTTGGTTTTGCTGGCAAGAAATCTTTGCCATATTTGCTTTCAATAAATTTTAAACATGCATTTTGCGCGTCAACAGAAACGCGAACAGAGTCTGTTCTTATATATGTTATAAGCGCAATTTTTCCCTCGCCCTTCACTTCAACGCCTTCATAAAGTTGTTGAGCAGATGCTGTTGTGCGTGCAAGGCTCATTCCAAGTTTGTTCAAGGCATCTTGTTGCATGGTTGAAGTTGTAAAAGGTGCAGGAGCATGAGATTTTGTTTTTGATTTTTTGATAGACTTAACTTCAAATTCTTTATCTTTTACTGCTACTAAAAGAGCATCAATCTCTTCTTTGTTTTTTGGAACAAATTTTTTGCCTTTAAAGGTTGCAAGAGAAGTTTTGATGATATTTTTTCCTTTTTCAAGCATTGCCTGTGCTGTCCAATATTCCTCAGGCACAAACGCTTCAATTTCTCTTTCTCTGTCAACCACAAGTTTAAGAGCAACCGACTGCACTCTTCCTGCGCTCAACTTTGGAGCAATTTTTTTGCACAAAACTGGCGAAAGTTTGTATCCAACAATACGATCAAGCACTCGTCTTGCTTGTTGTGCATTGACAAGGTTAAGATTTATCTGTCTAGGTTTTTCCAGAGCGTTTGTAACTGCTTTTTTTGAAATTTCGTTAAATTCAATTCTACATTTTTGGTCTGGTTGAAAACCTAAAATATTTGCAACATGCCAAGAAATTGCCTCACCCTCTCGGTCGGGGTCGGTTGCAATTAGAACTTCATCTGCCGTGCTCGCTTTTTTCTTTAATTCGTCAATCAATTGTTTTTTATCAGGCACAATTTCATAGCGTGGTTCAAAATTGTTTTTTATATCGATTGCAAAACTTTTTGCAGGAAGGTCGCGAATATGCCCCTTGGTTGCAAAAACTTCATAGCCAGAACCTAAATATTTTTTTAATGATTCTCTCTTAAATGGAGATTCTATAATAACAAGTTTCAATTTTTCCTCCAATTAGCACAGACAGAACACTCCGCCTGGCATTCTTGATATTATTCCTCGCAATTCAAGCATGGTTAAACAACTGTTTAAGTCGCTCATAGACATGTTGCAATTTTTTTCAAGTTCTTCAAGTGATTTTGCGCCATCTGCAAGTTGACTGTAAATTGCCTGTTCATCAATGGTAAGAGACTGCACTTTCTTTTTTTCTTTTTTTGCCACATTTTCAACATGAAGCACTTTCAAAATATCTTCGGCACTTCTAACGCCCATTCCCTGCCCAGAACATATGATTTCATTTGGCAAGGCGCTTTTATCGCTGTCTATATTGCCAGGCACTGCAAACATTTCCTTGCCATAGTCAAGGGCGTAATCTCTTGTATAAAGCGTTCCACTTTTAATGCCCGCTTCTGTTATAAGCACCCCATCGCATAGTCCAGCAATAATTCTGTTTCTTGTTGGAAAAGAATATCTTGTGGCTTTTGCAGATGGACAATATTCCGAAATCAACAACCCTTTTTCTGCAATTTCTCTTGCAAGGTCGCTATGGTCTGCTGGATAAATATTGTTAAGCCCAGAGCCAAGCACAGCAATGGTTTTGCCATTTTGATTAAGCGCCTGCCTATGTGCAATAGAATCAATCCCATAAGCCAGTCCGCTAATAATCACCAGCCCTGCATTTGCAAGAGTTTTTGCAAACTTTTCTGTAATCATGCGTCCATAATTTGAAGGTAGCCTCGTTCCAACTATAGCAACGCTTTTCAAATTTGCAAGCGAGATGTCGCCTTTATAAAATAAAAAGAAAGGTCCATCGTCAATTGCCAGCAATTTTTTAGGAAAATCTTCATCATATTTGCAAATGAGTTTGATTTGTATTGCTTCAAGATTTTCAAGATAAATTTTGGCATAACGCTCTTCTGCTCTTTCCAAAATTTTTTCTGCCATAACAGCAGAGACAATCTTGTCAAGTTTAAGTTTGCTTAAAGCAGAAAAAGTAAAATTGCCATTAAGTCCATTCAAAATTTCCTCCACCTTGTTTGGAGCCAAATCAAATTGTGAAAGAAAATAAATTAAAAGTTGTTTTTCACTCATACCTTTTAAAGTATAGCATATTTTTCTTGATTGTCAAAATCTTCAAACAACTTTTTTTGTTAACAACAAAATTTTTGAAATTATATATTTTAATCATTTTTTATTAATAAACTATCAAAAATGTCTGTTTTTTGCAAAAAAGAAGAAAAAAAACAGTCAAAAGACTGTCTTAAAAATATTTTCTGTCTAAAGTTCTATAACTTATTGCTTCTGCAATATGCTTTGCTTCAATACTCTCTTTGCCTTCAAGGTCGGCAATAGTTCTTGCCACTCGTAGCAATCTATCATGCGCTCTAGCAGAAAGTTTAAGCCTTTCAAAAGCATTTTTTAAAAGTTCTTCACCAGCCTCGTCCAGTTTGCAGTATTTTTTTGTCTGGACGGCACTCATTTTTGCATTTGAATAGTTTTTATCATTTTTAAATCTTTCAAGTTGACGCTCTCTTGCTTTGTCAACTCTCTTTTTTATTTCTGCCGAACTTTCTTCTTCGCTTTGGCTTTTAAGTTGCTCATATGTAACATTGTCAACTTCTATATGAATGTCAATTCTATCCATAATAGGACCCGAAAGTTTTGATAAATATTTATTGATTTGAGAAGGCGAGCATTTGCATTCGCGGTCTTTACTACCATAATTTCCACAAGGACAAGGGTTCATTGAAGCAATCAACATAAAGTTTGCGGGATAGGTTATCGTTGCGTTAGAACGCGCAACAGTTATCACGCCATCTTCTAGCGGTTGCCGAAGAGTCTCAATGGTCTGCCTTGAATATTCTGGAAACTCATCTAAAAATAGCACTCCGTTATGGGCTAAAGAAATCTCGCCTGGCTTGCTGTTGCTTCCGCCTCCTGTAAGACTAACAGTGCTTGCTGTGTGGTGAGGACTTCTAAATGGTCTTGTGCAAACAATTCCTTTTTTAAGGTCAAGTTCGCCGGCAATGGAATGTATTTTGGTGACTTCAAGCGCCTCTTCAAAAGTCATGTCTGGCAAAATGGAAGGAAAGCATTTTGCAAGCATACTTTTCCCACTTCCAGGAGGCCCAATCATTAAAAGGTTATGTCCACCCGCCGCAGCAATCTCGAGCGCACGCTTTGCCTGTTTTTGACCTTTTACATGAGAAAAATCAAGCGAGTAAACTTGTTTTGATGAAATTTCTTCAAATTTGCATGGCTTGACTGGTTCAATATTGATTTCGCCTGTCAAAAATTTTACCGTTTCAATCAAACTTTGCACGCCATAAACTTCAATGCCCGTGATAAAACTTGCTTCAATCAAATTTTCTTTTGGAATGATAAATTTTTTAAACCCAAGTTTGCGTGCAGAAATAAGAAGTGGCAAAACCCCTTTCACCTTTTTCACAGAACCATCAAATGAAAGTTCTCCAATATATGCAAATTCTTTTTCTCTTTTTATTCCATAATCAAAGTTGCAAGACAAAATCCCCACTGCAATTCCTAGGTCATAAATGGCGCCCTCCTTTTTCATATCTGCAGGTGCCAAATTGACTGTTATTCTTTTGGTTGGATATTCAAATGCGCTGTTCTTAATTCCAGAGCGCACTCTTTCTTTTGCTTCCTTAATTGCTGTGTCGGCAAGCCCTACAATTTCAAAACGCGGAAGTCCATTTGAAACATCGGTTTCAATGTCAACCTTGTATCCATCAACACCTTTAAGCCCAAAACTCACAACTTTAGCCAGCATTTTTATCACTCCTTTTCATTTTAAAGTCTTTTCTGTATTGTTTTAAACGCAATTTTTGCTCATATCTTACTCTAAATGACTGGCAACCTTTTAATATTGATTGTTTGACAATAAATTGGTCACGACAACATTTGAGCAGTGCAAAACTTTTTTCAAAGTCTATGGCAAAGCCGTCTGCAACAGCCCAGGCTTGCGCCATTTTTACAAAATAATCATCATCTTCAAGTTGCAAAATTTGCTTTAAAGTTTTTTCAAGTTGATTTTTTAACATATTGTTTTTAAGCCATACAATTCCCACTCGTTTATAAAAAGGCTTCTCGTCTTTCAACAATTTATTAAAAAAATCTTCTGGAACAGAATTCTTTATTCTTGCAACAATCATATCGCAAGTTGCCCAGTTGTCGATATAAGATAGCAAAGCAGACAATTCTTTTTCTTTATCTACGCCCTTCTTTTTTGCAATCAAAAACCCTTTAATCAAAATATCTTCATGATAATTTAGTGGCAATTTATTAAGGTCAATATCTGCTTTACACAACTCTTTAACAAAGTTTTCAATATCCGAAGTTTTTACACCTTTAATTTGATATTTTGTATTGACCAATTTTCTGTCAAACTGCGCTTTGTTTATATTTGCATATTTCAAATAAAAATCTTTATACTTTTGTAAAACATCCATAAAAATATGATAACATAAATTTTGTTATTTACAAAATAAATTACGCTTTTCTTTTGTTTCGAAATTGTAAAAATAAAATTATACAAACATAAAAAAGATAAAAATATTGTAAAATAACAAAAAAAATACTTAAAATACTAAAATTTTCATTAAAAATAAAAAACATAATATTAAAAACGAAAATAAAAAAAATAATAAAAAAAAAAAAAAAAAAACATTGCAAAAAATAAGATAATAAAAACGAAAAATAAAAAACCACAACCTGTTGTTGTGGTTTAAATTTTTACTTATTGTCGGCAGATTTGATTTTGGCTGCTTTACCAGTAAGACTTCTAACATAATAAAGTTTTGCTCTTCTTGGCGCACCTTTTCTTACAACTTCAACACTTGCAACAAGTGGAGAGTGAAGAGGGAAAGTTCTTTCAACGCCAACACCATTTGAAATTTTTCTTACAGTAAAAGTTTCTCTAATGCCACCATTTTTCTTGGCAATAACAACACCTTCATATGCCTGGATTCTTTCTTTATCGCCTTCTTTAATTTTAACGCCAACTCTTACAGTATCACCAATGTTAAATTTAGCAACATTGTCTTTCATGTTTTCTCTTTCAATTTGGTCGATAATGTTTGACATAATAATTTCTCCTTTTAAGATTTTTCAATCAAGTTTAAGTATATGCTTTAAAAATACATTTTTTTAAATGCGGTCAATTTATTTTTTATAAATAAAGATTAACCTCTTTTTCTTGCTCTTTTACGAGCAGCCTCGCGTTTTTTCTTTTTAGCAACGCTAGGTTTGTCATATGCTTCTTTTTTTCTAATATCGCCAATGATGCCGTCTTTTTGGCATTTTCTTTTAAAGCGTTTAAGAGCACTTTCAAGACTTTCGTTTTCGCCTACTTTAACAGTTGTCAATCTTCTCACCACCTTCTAATTTTAAAGTTCTTTTCTATTATAAT
>CALVNU010000040.1 GCA_944349915.1 uncultured Clostridia bacterium
TTTGCCAAAATGAGAACATATAGATATAAGCCTAGGCACTTCATCGCTGGAATATTGATTTTGCCCTTTTAAAACAAAAAGATTTTTCCCCTTTCCAGAAAAAATCATTGAGTCTATACCGTCAAGTTTGTATCTTATTCCAACAGGGGTGTCTGTAAATGAAGTGTTGACTAGCAAGGTTGTAGGTCTTGCACCAAACATATCATCATAGCAAATTTTCATTTGGTCATTAAAATACATGCTGTAATATTTGTTTTCATCATTATTTTTGTCAAACCATTCAAAACTCCAAAGCGCACTAATTTCTTGTCCAGCCAGCGCAACAACACTTTCACTTTCAAGGTCGGTTTTGTTAAGTGGACTTGCAAAATCTTCAAATCCGTAACCGCTTTCAAGAGCACCGCTTGCTGTGCGAAAATTATAGCATATGTCTGTCAAATTAAAATCGCACACGCTATCGTCTTTTTCTGTTTGAATTGCAGAAGAAAACATATTGTATTCAAATTCTTTTGATTTTGTCTTTTTTGTTTTAAGTTTGTTTTTATAAAACATCAAAGCCACCTCCTCCGAGGCAATCTTGCGTGCGGGGTCTGTCTGCAAATATATTCCAAACTGTTTTTAAAGCGCTCCTCAAAAATTTCTGCGTCATCAAATTTGCCTTGCATAAAAAGATATTCCCTTGCAACCCCATAAGCATAAATGCGTTCCGGCAAAAATGACTCAACCTCGTCATTGATTGTTTGACTTGCTGGCAGAGTGCTATAAACAACCACCGCTTTTTTGCAAAGCGCAAAAATATGGTCTTGAAAAACTTTAAATCTCACCTTTCTTCCAAAACTGTTTTTAACATACAAAATTTTGTAAGGCGAAGATGTGAATTTTGAAAAGGCAATTCGTCCATTTTCAACATCAAATTGCTCAACCTTTTTGATTGGCACAAACTCGCTTGCAATTTCGCTATTAACAAGATTAAAGCATTTGACAAGCCTGTCAACCTCTTGACTTTCTGTCTCCGACAGAGTTTGGTTTTCTTTTATTGACTTGCCAAGCGCCTCATTTTCAATAAAATCACAGGCAAGAACTAAAATATCTTTAACTAACATAGTGCCTCCTTTAACTTGTCTAATTCTTCACTTAGCATTTTGCGGTAAATTTTTTCATTTTCTAAATCAATTTCTTTTAAAAGTTTATCGGCGTTTTCTCGACTTGTTTTTCTTGCGTAATCAACAGCCCTTTCGTCAAGAACGGGATAGGGCAAAGTAAAACAGTAGGTGGAAGAAGATTGCAAAATGCTATGCACTTCAAATTTTTTCTTTTTAAGAGAAAAAACAACTCTATATGAGGGGTCAATTTCTTTTAATCTGTCGCAAATAAAAAGGCAATCGCTTTCAATAAAAATATAGTCCTTTTTGTTGTGATAAATAAAATCAAAATTTTTCATAACACACCATATAAAGAGAAAAAGGCAAAAATTTTTGCCTTTTTAGATAAATTAAGCATTGTCAGAGCCAATTGTTGAAGATATTTTTGTAAGTTTTGCCTGTCCACATGGCTTGTCACAAATAAGTTCAGCATACTTTACAAGAGTTGCACTGTAAGTTGGTTGGTCAGCATTTTGTCTTAAAATTCTTCCATTTTCACCTTCAAGCCATTGCCAATCGCAAAGTTCATGCATTGTAAAGTCGTCAGTGTTAAGAAGATACATCTCTCCATCGTCAACAAATCTGTCAGCAACAACTGGAATACCATTGTGCGTGATAGTTGTAAAACCACCATCTAAATGCATAATATCAATGTTACGCTTGCAAGCAGAGAGATATTGTTGATATGCTCTTCTAATTGCAGGAGTTGTTGATATAAAATTGATTTGACTGTCGTGGTTAAAATCAAGTTCATCAATAGCCTCTTGAATTAAAGTATCAGAAATTTCAACATTTGATACTGGTGAAGAGACATAAGGTTTAAGCCATGGATAATCAGTTTTGCTTACTCCATAGATTGAAGTTTCAGTGGTGTTGAAAATTTTTCCCAAACCAGAAATTTCATAATCTTTTGAGCCTTGAACATAAACCTTGTCTCCAGCTTTTAATGTTACAGCAGTTGAATTTGTTTCTGTGTAAGTGAAAGTTTTGTTTTCTCTATCAACATACACAATTTTAAGTTTTCCAGCATTCAATGTTGAGCCTGTATACACATCAACGAGCATGCCTTCAATAAGATGATTAACTTTATCGCAAGTTACAACTTTGTTAGAAACAGAAGAAACTGTTGCCAAAAGTCCAGTTCCATCACCATAAAGCATTCTGCCAAGGTTGAAAGAACTTGCTTTAACAAGCCCTTCCATTTCGTCAGAAAGAAGGTTTACAAAAGCACCCAAGTTGTTTGCAGATGCTCTAATAGCCTTGTCAGAAAGTTCGATTTTTCCATAAAGATTTTTAAGTTCTGCGCTAAATTGCACATAACTGTTGCCAGACGAAGTAGGAAGAGTTGATGTTTCGCTTCCTGCCCCAATACCGCCGTTAATTCCGTAAGGAGCAAGTTTTTTGATAGATTTGCCCCAAACATCTTTGCTAGTTCTTTTTATTTTTGCCAAAAGTGGATTTGCTCTAACATTGAGTTGATTTGCAACAACACCAAGGTAGACATTTTTAAGAGCACTTTCGGCAGATGTTAAAGTTACCATAATTTCTCCTTTTCAATGTTTTTTTTGCTGTTTTTAATGTTTTTTGCTGTTTTTTATTGAAAAAAATGTCGATTTTGTCTAATTTCCGTCAAACATATTCCTAACCATTTCTTTTGCTTCGGCCAAGGAAGTTGGAGTGTCATGGCTAATGCTAGACACTCTTTCCCCGCCTGTTGAAGAAATGACTTGTGGTGGTTTGTGTTTAGCAAGGTCATTAAGATACTCTTGTATCACCTGCTTTCGAACATTTTCATCTGATAAAACATATTTGTTTACAATCGGGTCGCTAGTTTTTTGCTCGGAATTTAAATGTCCAAGCACAACATTTGCCCACGCAACCTCATATGGACTTTGTTGCTTGGAAGAAGAAATTTGTTTTTTTATCTCTTCTTCAAAAGGTTTTGCATCATCATTTGCCAAAAGGAAGGCAGAAAGTTCATCTTGCAGTTCTTCATTTGTCGGTGTATCACTTTGCTCTTCGCTCACACCTTGCCAGTCAACTTCTTGTTTTGCTTGCTCTCTTTCGTCAACTTGAGCGGATGACGATTTTTCAATTTCCTTTTGCCCCTTATCTTTTTGCAATTGGCTTAGCAATTGACACTTTTTGGTAAATTCACTCTCCAGATTGTTATAGGCCTCTAACAACTTATCTGCAGACTTAAATTTGCCATAAGCGCCTTGAGAGCCGACCTCACTCACAGCCCTCTCTTCTTCTGTTATGTTTATAACATTTGCCGGTTCCATGGTCGGTTGTTCTCTGTTTTCTTCCATATTAGCCTCCTATCATTTTTTTATGAGCCCTTATATGCTCAATAAAGATTTCTTCAAGTTTATCATTTTTTAGCCGTGCTTGTTGATAATCTTCTCCAAGCATAAAGGCAATGTGCTCGTTAATATGCAGTTTATGTTCGTCAATTTCCATAACTTTGCAACTTATACCATCAAGCATTTTCAAATTTTCATTGTCGGCCTTTTTGATGTGCAGTTCATTAAGGTCTTGAGCATTTTCCCAAACACCCATACCAAGCATTTCTAAAATTTTGGTTTTCATTCTGTTTGTAAGTTTGCCGTCTTCATTTTCAAGAATGCCGTTTTCAAGCAGTCTAAAAACCATTTCTCGTTTTTGCGCAGGCGATGAAAGATTGTCATTTTGTGCGGAGAGAACAATGTCATCACTTGTGATATCGGCGCTAGAAAAATAGAACATTTCAATGCCACCATTTTGTCCTATAATTTTGGCAAGTCTTGGAAAAATGGCAAACTGTTTGTAAAGTTTTAATATAATTTGAGCAATTTTTAGTCCAGCCTGTTTGATGCTTTCTGTTGTAACATTTAGTCTAGCCTCGTCTTGACTTATCATAAGTTCAAGTGCGGTACCGCTTATATTTGAAGATGCATAATCGGTTCCAAGTGTTTCACTAACCCCGCTTATTTTGGTAAATTCTTCCAAGAGTTTATTCTCTTCATCTTCAATGCCTCTCGGCAAAGACTCGCCTTCCAAAAATTTTGGTGCAATAGAACCCTGCCTGTAAACAAGAACTTTTCCAGGGCACAGCCCTTCATCTTCAAGATTGTCAAGGTCAACAGAGCCATCTTCAACGGAAAGCACGCCCATTGAAAGACGATTGACAAACTCATGTTTGCGATTTTTGATTGCGTTGTATGCTCTTTGAACGGGAATAAGCCTTTCTATTATGCTTGTACCCCAAAAGCAACCTGGCTCTTCGGCACAAGTTTGTTTAACAAAAGGAAAATCTCTTTCTCCGTCTGCGCCTATTTTATAAGGCAATTCCCCGTCATAAACCAGTCTATCACCTGCAACAATGGTAAGTCTGCCATTAGGATAATCAATGCTAGGTCTATTGTATCTTTCAATTACAATGGCACTGTCGGCTTTTTTGCTTTCAATAATTTTAGGCACAGTTCCGTTATAGCCAAGTCCGCCAACACTGTCGGTTATGCTGTCAAGCGAAAAAGTGTTAACACTTTTGCCTTCAACCTCAATGCCATACATAGATTTTATTTGCGCCACACTGTAAGCCTTTGCATGAATAATGCTTTGGCAATCGTCAATTGTTTCGGACACAGAAGAATCTGGATAAATTTCAAATGGACTAATAACAGAAACTTCAACTTCTCCACTTCTTATATCTTTTCCTTTTTCATCTTTGCCAACAACAGCCCCCTTCAAATTGTTCCATCCTATCTTATAAAAAACAGTTCCGCAAACTTCCGCCCATTTAATAGCCTTGTTTGTCAAGTTTTTCAAATTTAATTTTTCTTTTACAGATTGATAGATTTTTTTGCAAACTTTTGCAGAATTTTTATCTTTTTCTTCATTGCTTGCTGGAATTATTGAAATGTCTGCCATATTATTTGAAAGTTTTGCATAACGAATATCAAATATAGGGGCAATATGGTTAAAAACTTCTCTCTCTTGCCAAAAAAATTGTTTTTCGCTTTCTTCAACTCCGTTATAACTTACCGAACAAAATTGATTGCCCATCAAAAAGTTCATATTCATTTTCCAAATATTGTCAAAACTTTTTCTTGCCATGGCTCTTTTATTGAAATCTTCGAGCACTTCTTTTACCAATTTGTTTTCTTCTTTTTTCATGATTTATCCTCAACTTTCTTTAATTTTTTGCCATACTTAAATGGGCTTTCAATCCCCTTTGGAACTTGCATTTTACCAAGGGCTTGATACATTTCTTTAAGGCATTGTTCACAGAAACACAAGTCTTTTTTTATTACTCCTTTGGTGGCAAAACTGTATTTTGCCCAATTTGAACAGCCATTAAAGTCGCATTTGGTCAAACTTTTGCATTCGCTAACTTGCATCGCCTTCCTCCTTTAAAAGATTTAAAAGTCGCTCCTCCTCTTCCAGCAGTTCTTCATCACTCATAAGCGAAATTTTGTCTTGATAGGTTTTATAATATCTCTCAAGCAAAATTTTTACTGCACTCACATCTGGGCTATAATGTTTTTTTGTAACCTTTTTCTTGACAAGAACCTCTTCACCGTCATTCAAAGAATATTCTTCCACAACTTCATCGGCACTATAGCCTAACGCTTTTTTTAAAAGAGCCTTGCGAATTTTATCCTCATCATTCACCTTTTCCTCCTTTTAGGCGCAACTTTTATGCGAATTATATTGCAAAAGGAAGGCGCTTTCAAAGATTACTGCCAAAAAAATAAAAATTTTGTAACACTCCATTTGGCTTGTTGCTAAATTGATAATGTAGAGGTCAAAATGGAAAAATTTTTGCAATATATCAACCTAAGTTATTTCTATCAAACAAAAGAGAGTGAAATTCACGCCCTTAATGACATCAACTTTTTTGTTAATAAAAACGATTTTGCTTCACTTGTTGGTCCAAGTGGGTGCGGAAAAACAACAATGCTTTCACTAACCGCAGGTTTGCTTGAGCCTTCAAGCGGAGAAATATTGCTTGAAGGAAAAAAGATAGAAAAAAACGATTCAAGAATTGGCTATATGTTTCAACGCGACCACTTGTTTGAGTGGCGAACGATTTGGCAAAACATAATTCTTGGTCTTGAACTTCAAAAAAAACACAAAGATGCAAAAACTTTGGCTTTTGCGGAAGAATTGCTAAAAAAATATGACCTTTACAACTTTAAACACAAAAAGCCTCGCCAACTTAGCGGAGGAATGAGGCAAAGAGTTGCACTTATAAGAACGCTGGTGCTAAATCCCTCGCTCTTGCTTCTAGACGAACCTTTTTCTGCACTTGATTTTCAAACTCGATTAAAAGTTTGCGATGATGTGTATGAAATAATAAAAAGTGAACAAAAAACCGCCCTGCTTGTAACTCATGACATTTCCGAAGCGCTAAGCATGTCGGACAAAATAATCATTCTCTCCAACCGACCTGCGACCGTAAAAAAACAACTTGAGTTAAAGTTTGAGGGTTTAACTCCGCTAAAAAAACGCGAGGACGAAAATTTTGGCAAATATTTTGAACTAATTTGGAGAAACCTTGGCCAATGAAAAACAAAAATAACTACTCAAAAACTCATGCAAAATATTTAAAAAAATTAAAGACAGACAAAATTATTGTTATCTTCTGGCGAATTGTAGTTATTGCCCTTTTGGTAGGACTGTGGGAATTGCTAGCATATACAGGCGCGATTGACCCATTTTTCTTCTCAAGCCCTTCAAGAATAGTGTCAACCATTATAAATCTTGCCTCGACAGGAAATTTGTTTATTCACATTTGGACTTCGCTTTATGAAACACTAATTGGTTTTGCAATAGCCACCTTGCTGGGCGGACTTATTGCAATCATTCTATGGTGGAGCGAAAGATTAAGAAAGGTGCTAGAACCATATATAATTATTCTTAACAGCCTGCCAAAAATTGCTTTAGGCCCTATGATAATATTATGGGTGGGCTCTGGTCCAACCGCAACCGTTGTTATGTGCGTGCTTATTTGCATAATAATCACAATCATTTCAATGCTCAACGCATTCATTTCATGCGATAACGATAAAATTCTTCTTATGAAATCAATGCATGCAAACAAATTTCAAATTTTGTTCAAATTGATTTTGCCAAATGCGTTGCCCGATTTTATTTCTGTTTTAAAAATCAATGTTGGCATGAGTTGGGTTGGCACAATAATGGGTGAATATCTTTCAAGTCGAGCAGGACTTGGCTATCTTATCAACTATGGCAGTCAAGTGCTTCAACTTGACATTGTTATGGCAAGCATTGTTGTGCTTTGTCTGCTGGCTGGCGGAATGTATGCTCTTGTGCTTCCGCTTGAAAAAAAATACAAAAAATCTAGCGCTTAACCGACTTTGCACTGCTGTATGCAAATTGCAAAAGCAAAACAATTGACAAGATAGAAGCAATGGGCTCTAAATAGCAGACAATAAAACCATAACCGCAAAAACTTATTGCTAATGGAATAAAAATTGCAAAAATACAACGAAAAATAAAACTTTTCCCCTTTAAAGTGATATAAAAATTGTATGTCAAACAAAAAAGTGTTGTAAGCGCACCCATCAATATGACTATTTTAAGCACAACTTTTTGCCAAGAAACTAGCAAAGTTAAAAAAGGCATCGAAGAAGATCTTCAAAAAGTGTATAAACAGTTTCCTATTTTGGATCAGCGTATCAATCAGGATGCTTCAACTTTATCTGGTGGTGAACAGCAGATGTTAGCCATGGGAAGGGCTTTAATGGCCAAGCCAAAGTTAATGTTACTGGATGAACCAAGTATGGGTTTAGCCC
>CALVNU010000041.1 GCA_944349915.1 uncultured Clostridia bacterium
CCATTATGGCTGAACGGATTGCAAAAAAACTCTTGAAAGATGGCAATATAAAAGATGTTAAGGTCTTGTCGCGCGGGCTTAGAGCAAATGGTGAAAATATTGCAGAAAATGCCAAAATTGTGCTTAAAAAAAATCATGCCTCTGGTGCTAATCGTAAAAGTGTAAAACTTGGCAAAATTGACAAAAATACTTTATATGTTGTTATGAGCAATTTTACAAAAGCCACCTTTGATGCCCCTAAAGTGTTGAGTTTTGAAGAACTTATAAACCAACCTATAGCCGACCCCTATGGACAAAGCGAAGAGGTGTATCAACAAACTTATCAAATGCTTGAAAAGGGTATCAACTTGTTGTTTGAAAAAATTTTAATGTGGAGAGGAAAATGATTATTTTGGCAAGCGACCATGCAGGTTATCTTTTAAAGGAAGAAATTAAAAAGTTTTTTAATAAAGAAAATATAATCGCTATTGATGTTGGGTGCTATTCAAGAGAACAACTTGATGATTATCCAGACTTTGCAAAGGCGGGCAATGTAAAAGTTCTTGAAGACTCTCGAAATGTGGGCATTTATATTTGTGGCTCTGGAATTGGCATGTCTATGGCAGCAAATCGTAATCCTAAAATTAGAGCAGCCCTTTGTCGAAATGAAAATGACGCTCTTTTGGCGCGTGCTCATAATGATGCAAATGTTCTTTGCCTTGGTGCAAGGGCAACTAGAGTAAAAAAAGCAATCAAAATTGTTAAAGTCTTTTTGACTACCGACTTTGAAGGCGGAAGACATGCTCGCAGAATTAAAAAAATGAGTTAGGGGGCGATATGATTAATGTTATTATTCCTATAACAACCGTTGAAAAGGGATATCAAGAAATGATTGATAATCTTTTAATGTTTGACGATGTTAATATTCTTGTTGGTCTTTGTGAAAATTGTAAAGATAAAATTTTTCTTGATACAAATGCAAAATCTCTTGTCTTTCAAGATGGCACAAATAAAGAGCAAATGATAAACAGTCTTTCTTTGCTTGTCTTGGCTGGTCCAATATTGATATTAAGACGCCCTATAGGAAAAAAAGACCTTGAAAAAATTTTGTCCACAAATGAAACTATCGTTTTGGCAAATGGTAAAAAAAGGAATAAAATTGCCTCTTTCTTCGTCGACCTTTGGCATAAATTTATAAAACTAATTTTTGGCGTGGGATATTTTGAAGGAGACACAAGCGTTATTATGTTTGATGATGACTTTTCGGAAGTGCTTTTGCAGGTTGGTAATATAAGTTATAATAGCAGAGTTAATCGCTTTAAAGGTGTTAGTGAAAAAACTGTCGATATTGCACAGGGCAAAAAAGAGGCTTATCCAATAGACAAAAAACAAGCAGTGGTCTATTCTTCTATCTCCGTAGGACTTATTGCTGTGGCTCTTGCTGTAACATTGCTTGTAACTCTGCTTGTTAGCAATATTTCTTTTATTATTGGGCTTTTGATTGCCTGCGTGGATGTTATTTGTGTTTTTATGGCTGGTGTCTTTTTGATGATGTTGTTCTTTAATAGAAAAGTTGGGAAGCGTCATGTTGGAGAAGGGGTTATTGTTGAGAGTAATATCCCAAATGAAAATAAGACAAGTGAAAACTAGATTAAAATAAGACAAGAGGAAACTAGCGCAAAAGCGCGCTTTTAAAAAAGCGCTAAAAAGTGCGCCTAAACAAAAGATGGTTGCACGGTCTAGAGAAGAAATTGTTTTGGGCGCACTTTTTCTTGCCGAGAGGCAAGGCTTTTGCGCGAGGTTAAATAAAAATTTTATAAATGTTGTCGATAAAAATTAACTATAAAAAATGGCAGTAAAAATCAATAAAGAATAAGGAGTTAGGTATGAAAAAAACAAGAATCGCAATCAACGGATTTGGCAGAATAGGTCGACTTGTGTTGAGAGTTTGCACAAACAGAGATGATGTTGAAGTTGTTGCCATC
This sequence comes from uncultured Clostridia bacterium, assembly GCA_944349915.1. Taxonomy (GTDB): domain Bacteria; phylum Bacillota; class Clostridia; order Christensenellales; family UBA1242; genus Caccovivens. Next base: position 1,965 of record CALVNU010000041.1, read on the forward strand.
AATGACCCATTCATTGATGCGGAATATGGCAAATATATGTTTATGCATGACACCATTCATGGACATTTTGACTGTGAATGCAAGGTTGCTAAAAGCAATTTGATTGTCAATGGGCAAGAGATTGCATTCTACAACGAAAAAAATCCAGAACTCATTCCATGGGCAAACCACAATGTTGATGTAGTGGTTGAGGCCAGTGGAAAGTTCACCAAATATGAAGATGCTGTTAAACATATAACTGCAGGCGCAAAAAAGGTTGTCGTTTCCGCTCCTGGCAAAGAGATGCCTATGTTTGTTATGGGAGTCAACCATAAAGAATACAAAAAAAATATGCTTGTTGTGTCAAATGCCTCTTGCACAACAAACTGCCTTGCACCTTTAGCCAAAATTATCAATGACGAGTTTGGAATAGAGTGGGGACTTATGTCAACAGTTCACTCAACCACTGCAACACAACTTACTGTTGATGGACCATCTAAAAAAGATTGGCGAGGCGGAAGAGCTGCTTCTTTAAACATTATACCTTCTTCAACAGGTGCTGCTAAAGCGGTGGGAGAAGTCATTCCTTCTTTGAAAGGAAAATTGACAGGCAACAGTTATAGAGTGCCAACACTTGATGTTTCTATTGTTGACCTAACTTGCCAACTTAAAAAGCCTGCCACAATGGAGGCTATTGTCAAAGCGGTTACAAAGGCGTCAAAAAAAGAGATGAAGGGCATTATTGGAATAACCAACGAAGCAGTTGTTTCTTCTGATTTTATTGGAGACGAAAGAACTTGCATTTTTGATGAAAGTGCTTCAATAATATTAAATCCTCATGCAGTCAAATTGCTTGCTTGGTATGACAATGAATGGGGATATTCAAATAAAACGGTTGACCTTTGTGTCTATATTTCAAAATAGGAGATTAAATGGACAAAGAGCAAACTCCAAAGAAAAAAGAAAAATTTTCTTTTAGTCAAATATTGTCTTTTACTGCTTTTATTGGCATAGGAGCGATTGCCATCGCACTTATTTTTACTTTGATTTTTGAGAACAATGCTTCAGTTAGTTATGTTTTTAGAACTATTGGAGATGTCATTGCCTATTTGATTGCAATCTTTTTGGCTTTCTTTTGGGTTAAAAGTCATCCACATAAAGCATGGTTGATTTGTTATGTGATTTTTGTGGTTACCATTGTTGTTTTGTATATTTTAACGGTGATTTAGATGTTGAATTTTATCATAACTGCTGTTTCGGCTACGCTTATAGTTGCCTTTGGGCTTTTAAAATCTGTATGGGCAGGGTTTGCATACTTTGCTATCTTTTTCTTTGCGTCAATTTGTATTTACTGGCTGTATGTTTTGATTTCAAATTATATTTATAATTATAAAACAAAACTTAATGACCGTTATCAACTTTATTGTGCAAATTTGATAAATAATTCTACACTTACAATGGAAGAAATTGCAAAGAATAATGATGTATATGTAAAAAAGTTTAAAAAAACTTTACATAAAGAAAAGGTGATTGAAATATGCAAAATGCTTGTTGTGATAGGTTTGTTGATAAGTATTGTAAGCCTATTTTTTACCGGCGACTTGTTTTAAATGATTTTTCGACAGAAAAGAGAGGGCAACCTTTCTTTTTTAATCAAATTTAGTTGATTAAAAAAAATAATTGTGCTAAAATTATTTGGCAAAAGGAGAAAAATATGTATACTTACGAAAAAAAAGACAAACAAGGAATTTTAAAAATCAAAATTTCTGCAGAAAATTGGAATAAAGCAGTAAATGAAGTTTATGAAAAAACTAAAGGCAAATTTACTGTTCAAGGCTTTAGAAAGGGCAAGGCTCCAAAAAAAGTTATCGAACAAACTTATGGAGATACCGTTTTCTTTGACGATGCATTTGAAAATGTTATCAATGAAGAATACAACAAATTTTTAACCGAAAATAAAGAGGTTGTTCCAGCATCATATCCTCGTGCTCAAATGGATTCTTTCACCGTTGATAACGGACTAGAAGCAACTCTTACTTTTGACCTTATGCCAGAGGTTAAACTTGGCAGTTTTGATAATCTTAAAACAAAAAGAAAAACAGTTAAAATTTTAGATGCACAGGTTGAAAGCGAGATTGAAAAAGAACGCGAAAAACACGCTCGTTTTGTTGAAGAAGACAAACCTTGTGAAAATGGCGACTTTGCAACTATTGATTTTTCTGGCTCAATCGATGGGGTTAAATTTGATGGTGGAACGGCTGAAGATTATCGCCTTGAACTTGGCTCTCACACCTTTATTGAAGGGTTTGAAGAACAAGTTGTTGGCATGAAAAAGGGAGAAAGCAAAGATATTAATGTTGTTTTCCCAGAAAATTATGGTGCTGAAAACTTGCAGGGCAAAAAAGCAGTGTTTGCAGTTACTGTAAAAAAAGTTGAAAAGAAAGTTCTTCCTCAAATTGATGATAAATTTGTTTCGGATACAACAGAGTTTGAAACTGTTGAAGAATTCAAAAAATCTATCAAAGAAAACCTTAAAAAAGCAGAAGAAGACAAAGCAGAACGCGACTATGAAGTTGAACTTGTTGATGAAGTTGTAGAGCGATGCACACTTGACATTCCTGCTTCTATGATTGACAATGAAATTGAACAAATTGTCCATGATTTTGAGCATAGACTGTCTCATCAAGGGCTTAAAATGGAAGATTATCTTTCATACATTGGCAAAACTCTTGAGCAGTTTAAAGAAGAAAGAAGGGCTGATGCAGAAAAAAATGTTAAAACAAGACTTGTTCTTCAAAAAATCATAAACAAAAACAAAATTGTTGCAACAAGTGAAGAACTTGATGCAAAAATTGCAGATTATGCAAAGCATTATGGTATTGAAAGTGAAGAATTAAAGAAAAATCTTTCACCAAATGACTATGCTTACTTTGAAAACGACATTGTTATGACAAAATTATTGGATTTTATTAAATCTAAAAACAAATAATTTGGCAATAAATAAAATATCATATTTGCAAGGGCAAAATCTTTTGTTATAAACTTTTTGCTCTGCATAAATTTCTATTCTTTTGGGAGGATATATTATGTTGATACCTATGGTTATAGACCAAACGGGAAATGGAGAAAGGTCTTATGACATTTACTCACGCTTGCTTGAAGACCGAATTATTTTCTTGAATGGCGAAATTACTGATGATGTGGCAAACATTGTTGTTGCGCAACTTATTTATCTTGAAGGCAAAAATCCAAACAAAGATATTTTCATATATATAAATAGTCCAGGAGGCTCTGTTTCGGCAGGACTTGCTATTTACGATACTATGAAATATATAAAATGCGATGTCTCAACCATTTGTGTGGGCAGAGCCGCATCTATGGGCGCATTTTTGCTTGCAGGTGGAACTAAAGGCAAACGCTTTGCTCTTCCAAATAGCGAAATCATGATCCATCAACCACTTGGCGGAGCACAAGGACAGGTGAGTGACATTCAAATTCAAGCAAATCATATTCAATATATCAAAGAGCGTATGAATAAAATGCTTAGTGAAAATACAGGCAAACCACTGGAAATTGTGGAAAAAGACACCGACAGAGACAACTATATGACAGCAGAAGAAGCAAAAGAATATGGCTTGATTGACGAAATTTTCCAAACCAGAAAAATTAAGAAATAAGGAGATGTATGGAACCAAATCAATATAAATGTTCTTTCTGTGGCAAAGGTCAAAAAGAAGCAAAAAAATTGATTGCAGCACCAAATGGCAATGCCTATATTTGTGATGAGTGCGTGCTTATTTGCAAGGATATTGTTACCGAACTTGGCAAAAAATCTTCTTTTGAAAAGATTGAACTTCCTACTCCAAATGAAATAAAAACTGCGCTTGACCAATATATTGTTGGGCAAGATGAAGCCAAAAAAGTGCTTGCGGTGGCAGTGTACAATCACTATAAAAGGTTAAATTATAATTTTGAAAAGAATGACAAAGATGAAGTTGAACTTGAAAAAAGCAATATTTTGATGGTTGGGCCAACAGGCACAGGCAAAACTTTGCTTGCCAAAACTTTGGCAAAAATTTTGAAAGTACCATTCGCTGCTGCAGATGCAACAACATTGACAGAAGCGGGTTATGTTGGTGATGATGTTGAAAATATTTTGTTAAAACTTATTCAAAATGCAGACTATGACATTGAAAAAGCGCAACGAGGCATTATTTATATTGATGAAATTGACAAGATTGCAAAGAAAACTCAAAATGTTTCTATCACCAGAGATGTTGCGGGTGAAGGCGTACAGCAAGCACTTTTAAAAATCATGGAAAGCACGGTGGCATCGGTCCCACCACAAGGAGGCAGAAAGCATCCTCATCAAGAGATGATACAAATTGATACCACAAACATTTTGTTTATTTGTGGCGGTGCTTTTGTTGGACTTGATAAGATTATAGACGCACGCAAAAACGACACCAATCTTGGTTTTAATGCGTCAATTAAAACAGAAGAAGAAAAATCAAAAGTCAATTTTGTCAAAGATGTTCAACCAGATGACCTTATAAAGTTTGGACTTATCCCAGAATTTATTGGCAGACTTCCTGTTGTTGTGGGGCTTGAAGAACTTACGCAAGAAGCGCTTGTTAAAATTTTGACAGAACCTAAAAATTCAATCATCAAACAATACAAACTTATGTTTAAAATTGATGGCGTTGACATTGAGTTTTCCGATGAGGCCCTTAATGCAATAGCAAAAAAGGCTATGGAATTGAAAACTGGCGCAAGGGGACTGCGTACAATTTTGGAAAATAAGATGACAAGATTGATGTTTGAAGTGCCTTCATATAAAGATATTAAAAAAATTATTGTAACAGAAAACTTTATCACACTCGATAATGCACAACCTGAAATTATCAAGATCAAAAATAATCAAGAAGTTGGTTAAAGAAGAATGATTTTTATCATTCTTTTTTTTATAATGGTTTCATTTTTAATTATAAATGATTTTATCATTTTCTGGCTTTGCGAGCAATGCTTGCCGGGCTTTAAAAAGTAAAAATTTCACACACAAAGCAATATTTGCGCATATATAAAATTGATTTAGGAGGTTGGTTTATGCGTAGATTTTTTAGTTTAATGGATAATCAAAACAGAAGCAATAGGTTTATGACAATTCAAAATGCGCGCGAAGATATTATTGGCGAACTTGATGCTATAATTCAATATGAAAATCATTTGGAGCAAACTGTTGACCCATCTGCACAGGAGACGATAAGAGATATTGTTAAAGAAGAAAAACTTCACATAGGGCAACTTTTTGGGCTTTTGTTTAGTTTGGATAGCGAAAGCCAGACGCAGTTTGAGAAGGGCATGGAGGAATTCAAATCGCAAAATAAATAAAATTTTAGAAAGACAAACAAGTAAAGATTGTTTGCCTTTTATTTTCTTAATTTTTAATAAAATTTTATAATTTTTTTGGCGAAATCTCTTGACAATATCTATTAAAATCTCTATAATTTATAGAGTAACAATAAAAGATGTGCGAGCGTGGCGGAATGGCAGACGCGCTTGTTTAAGGGGCAAGTGGGAAACCGTGTGGGTTCGACTCCCACCGCTCGCACCATAGTAATAAACTGCGTGAGAAATGCAGTTTTTTTATTCAATAAGTCTTGCACATGAATGTGGGAGTCGAACCCTTGGGTTCGCGGGGTCCCCAAAAATGTGACAACATTTTAGGGGTAAGGGCTTCCACCGCTCGCACCATAGTAATAAACTGCGTGAGAAATGCAGTTTTTTTATTCAATAAGTTTTGCGCATGAATGTGGGCGTCGAACCCACCTGG
>CALVNU010000042.1 GCA_944349915.1 uncultured Clostridia bacterium
AATAGAAGTATCATTGATTGCAAGGGAAAAGTTTTCCACAAAACTTTTCGCAATAGGAGGACAAAGTGGAATTTAAAATTGTGAAAAGAGGGCTTGGCAAAAACAGAAAATATTATTTTAAAGGCTCTGACGGCAAAACTTATGGCGAAGGTTATGATGAGGCATACAATTTTATTAATGGTTTCGCTCGAATAAAAAAAGGTGATAAATATTATTTTATTGACAAGAATTTTAAAACTCATGGTGAAGGATATTCTCATGTTTTTGATTTTGATAAAAATGGTTTTGCTCGAATTATAAAAGACGGATTATATTACTACATAGACACTAAGTTTAATTGCTATGGTGAAGGATATGAAATGGCTTCTGGTTTTGATAAAAATGGCTTTGCTAAAATCGAAATTGATTACGGAACAAAATTCTTTGTTAGTGAAGAGGAATTTAGAAAAACAGGCAAATCCAATTTGTACAGAGAGCCTAATGACTGGAAAGGAGGTTATAGACAGGCTTATGTTTATGAATATCAAAACTGTAAATATTATTTTATTGACAACAAAGAATTCAAACTTCATGGTGAAGGATACGATTATATATGGCCATTTAATAAAGGGTTTGCAAAAGTAAAAAAAGATGATAAATATTATTTTATTGGCAAAGATTTTAAATGCTATGGTGAAGGAGTTGACGAGATAGGGGATTTTGATGAAAATGGGATTGCTATAGTTGTAAAAGATGATAAATATTATTATTTAGACAACAAAGAATTCAAACTTCATGGTGAAGGATACGATTATATATGGCCATTTAATAAAGGGTTTGCAAAAGTAAAAAAAGATGATAAATATTATTTTATTGGCAAAGATTTTAAATGCTATGGTGAAGGAGTTGACGAGATAGGGGATTTTGATGAAAATGGGATTGCTATAGTTGTAAAAGATGATAAATATTATTATTTAGACAACAAAGAATTCAAACTTCATGGTGAAGGATATGACAATACTCCTCCTTATAGTTTTAAAAATGGCTTTATCAGAATTGCAATAGGTGGCAAGTGGTTTTATATGGACAACAAAAAATTCCAACTCCATGGCGAAGGTTATGCTGCGGCAGAAGATTTTGCTTGTAATGGTATTGCAACAGTTTATAAAAATGGTGAACGTTATAAAATAAATAAAAAATTTGAGATAGTCGATAAAGACGAGTCACTTGATGAAGATATAATAGACAGCCAAAAGCAATAATAAATTTTGAAAATTAAGAGTAAGTATAAGCAAAAAAACTCCTACAAACATGTGGGAGCTTTTTTGTTAGGTTTTCAAGGGTTTTGTAATTGGAGCTTATGATGGGACTCGAACCCATGACCTCAGCCTTACCAAGGCTGTGCGCTACCTGCTGCGCCACATAAGCACAAACTAAATCTTCGACCATTATTCTGGTGTATTTAGTTGTTATAAAGTTGCCATTTTTTATCTTACCAATGGCGTGCTTCTTGCTAAACCGCACAAGCATATGTTAAAATGGTATGATTGTTGTTTATAAGCATTTTTTGCAAGATTGTTTTTTTGTGTTTTTTGATGTCCAAAAGCGCAATTTATCATAAAGCCTTTCAATCGGGGAATAACTAGTTTTAATAGAACATATAGATGATTTTAAAGGGCTATTTAAAGGCTTTTGGCAGGGCATAAAGTTGATGCTGTTTGTATATTTTTTCTTGCAAGTCTTTATGCTGGTTATTATTCTAGCAAAATTGTTTTTTCTTGTCAAGTATTTTGTTCAATGAATTCTTTTTTAGTACATTTATCATTTTGTCGCCTTGCAATTGAAAGGGCGCTGTTAAGAAAATCAAGAATAATGCTTTTTGATGCGCCTGCCAGTTCGCTTGATACTTTTGCTCAAGACTGTATGATGCAGTGTATTGACAATATGAAAGGCTCAAGCGCTATTGCCATAGTTGCGCACAGGCTTTCAACAATTAAAAATGTTGATAAAATATATTTTCTTTATGAAGGAAAAATTATAGATAGTTGCACATTTAAGAAATATTTGATAAGAATTAAAAATTTAAAGGGAAGTTGCCTGTCGAAGAAATTTAAACCAAACTAAAAATTATTTACAAAATCACATTAAAAAAGTTTATGTTGAAATGTTAAACAATACAAAAATATTTTTAAATAGAAATTATATAGGATAACTAGGTAAAAAAGCATAAAGGGGAATAAACAATTCGCTAAATATATCAAACTATAAAATTTTTAAATCAAACTATAAAATTTTTAAAGAATTTGAAAAGATTAATTTATGCTTGCCAATTGACAAGTTTATTAAAAATTGAATGCTTAAAAAAACTTGGTCGCAGTAGATTTTTCATTATGCGGATAAATATTAAAAATCAAACTCGTTTATTTTATTGACTTATTGTTAAAAACAAATTATAATATACTCATGCTTGAAATTAAAAATCTTAATTACGCTGTTATTGAAAACGGCGCTAAAAAAAATATATTAAACGATATAAATTTGACCTTCAAAGACAACAAGATATATGTTATTACCGGACATAATGGAAGTGGGAAATCAACACTTCTTAAAATTATTATGGGCATAGCGCAAAAGACGGATGGTCAAATCCTTTTTAATGGGCAAGATATTTCCAACATTAGCATTAACGAGCGGGCAGAACTTGGAATTAGTTATGCTTTTCAACAACCAGTTACATTTAAGGGGTTAAAGGTTAAAGACCTGCTTGATATTGCGACAAGTGAGAAACATAACCTGTCTGCAATGTGCGATATTTTGTCTAAAGTTGGTTTATGCGCAAAAGACTATATCGACAGGGCACTTGACGATAAACTTTCCGGTGGAGAACTTAAACGCATTGAACTTGCTGTTACTCTTGCAAGAAAGGGAAAACTTAATATGTTTGATGAGCCAGAGGCTGGAATTGACCTTTGGAGTTTTGAAAACCTTACTGCTCTTTTTGAAAATTTGAAGGGTGCAACAAACATTATTGTCAGCCACCAAAAGCGAATTTTGGAAATTGCAGATGAGATAATTCTTATGAGTGATGGGAAAGTTGTGTTGCAAGGAAACCGAGAAAAAGTGCTTCCAAAACTTTCAATCAATGCTTGCGGAAGACTGCGGGAGGTGAATAATGGATAAAATTGACCGCGAAATATTAGAGCGCGTTGCCGACCTTCATAAAGTTCCAACAGGCTCTTTTAACATAAGAAAAAATGGCGAGTCGGTTGCTCGAAATTCCACAAAAGACATTGAAATTGTTCCCAAAAAGAATAAAAGTGGGATTGATATTATTGTAAAAGATGGCGTTAAAAACAAAAGCGTGCATATTCCAGTTATCTTAACTCTTGGCGATTTCCACGACCTTGTTTATAACGATTTCTACATTGGCAAAGACTGTGATGTGACTATTATTGCTGGTTGTGGAATTCATAATAAAACTTGCAAGGATAGTCAACATGACGGGGTTCATTCTTTTCACATCGGCAAAAACTCAAAAGTTAAATATGTTGAAAAGCATTATGGCACAGGTGAGGGAAGTGGAAAGAAAATTCTTAACCCTATTACAAAAATTTATATGAAAGAAGGCTCTTGCATGAATTTTGAGTCTATTCAAATTGGTGGCGTTTCTTCAACAATAAGAAAAACCTATGCTAAAATTTATGATCATTGCTTGCTAAACATTAAAGAAAACATTTTGACAACGGACAACCAATATGCAAAAACATATTTTAAAGTTGAACTGCTTGGAGAAAATTCTAAATGTGATGTGGTTAGCCATAGCGTTGCGGAAGGGCAGTCTTATCAAGAATTTGTTTCGGATATGATTGGCAAAAACAAAAGTTTTGGACATGTTGAATGTGATGGCATTTTGATGGATGAGGGAAGGATTGTTTCTATTCCAAAGATTGACGCAATATCAAAAGATGCATCGCTTGTGCATGAAGCGGCAATTGGAAAAATTGCTGGCGATCAACTTATAAAGCTTATGAGCCTTGGATTGTCGCAAGAGATGGCAGAGCAAACAATTATAAAAGGATTTTTGTATAATTAAAAAATCTTGGCAATAAAAACAATTTTGATAAAAAATTGATGATAAAAGAGTTTAAAAAACAAAACGCAACTTTTCTGGTTGCGTTTTTGTGCGTTTAATTTGATTTTTTTGTATATTTTATTTACATTAAATTAACAATTATTAAATTTATTTTAATAGGTTACTTTAATAACACTATTAACATCATTTTAATTTTTTAAGATGATTATGGTAAATTTATCTTTTTTATAGTTTTTTATTAGATTTCTTATATTTTTTTGTTAAATTTTACATGTTTTCATAGTTGTTTGTTTTTGCAAGGCCTGGCATTAACAACATTTTGCCAGCAATTGCAAGAACAAATCCCGCGCCGTTTTTAAGTTCTATATCGGTGATTGTTATTTCAAAATCTTTTGGCTCTCCTAAAAGGCTTGGATTATTAGACAAAGAATATTGTGTTTTTGCTATAATAACTGGCAAATTTTTGGCATATTTTTCAATTTTCTTGAGATTTTGCTTGGCCGTTTCTGTAAAAGACACCTTTTTTGCACCATAGATCTTTGTTGCGATGTTTTTTATTTTTTCTGTTAATGGCTGTTTAAAAGAATAGGCAAACTTTATTGTGGAAGAAGTTTGACAAAGTGCTTCAATCTTTTTGGCAACCGACAAAAATTCTTGCGAGAAAGGTTTGATTTGAATAAATTCAAGGTTCGCGTTTTGGCAAAGAGTTGCAAATAACTTTATCAAATTTTCATTGTCGCCGTCAAAGATGTTCAAACATACAAGCGCTTTTTTATTATAGACAGATTTTATTGTTTTGCAGTGATGAATAAGATTTTCAAATCCGCTAGACAATTTCTCGCCTTCATCTTTACCACTGCCATGGTGAATTAAAGCTTTGATTGTGGCTACAACAATGATAAGGCTTGGGTCAAAATTGTTTTGTTGACAAAGACAGTCTAAAAATTTTTCTCCGCCATTATCAAATCCAAAGCCGGCTTCTGTTATCACATATTTAGAACTTGCAAGTGCAGTTTTTAGGCTAACCACACTGTTTGTGCCAAGTGATATGTTGGCAAAAGGACCAGCATGAACTATGGCAGGCGTTCCCATTTTGGTTTGAACAAGGTTTGGCATAAAAGCATACTTTAGCAGTTTAAACATGGCGTTTTCCGCTTTCAAATCTTTTGCATAAACAGGTTTATCTTTTTCATTAAATCCAACCAAAATATTTGCCAGTCTGTTTTTCAAATCATTTTCATCTTGTGCAAGAGTTATAATAGACATTATTTCGCTTGCGGGGGTGATAGAGAAACTTTCATCTCTGCCATTAAGTTTTATCTGCCTTAACGCTCTGTCATTCAAGTCTATTGTGCGGTGGAACAGAACTTCTTTAATTTTTAATTTGTTGCCTTGATAAATGTGGTTATCAATTATTGCACAGAGCAAATTGTTGGCAGAAGTTATGGCATGAAAATCTCCTGTAAAATGCAAGTTTATCTCTTCTGGTGGAACAAGCATTGATTTTCCACTTCCGACCGCTCCACCTTTAACTCCAAAAACAGGACCAAGGCTTGGCTCTCTTAAAGCAAGACAAACTTTTTTCTTTGCTTTTGCAAGGTTGTCGGCTATTGCTATTGCACAGGTAGTCTTGCCTTCTCCGTATGGTGTTGGATTGATTGAAGTAACCAGTATCAACTTGCCTTTTGATTTTTTTAAATTAGAAAAATCCACTTTGGCAATATAGTCTCCAAAGTGAATAATCTTTTTTAAATTAAGTTTTTTTGCAATTTTATCTATTTTTTGCATGTAATTGTCCTTTTTAAGTTGTTTTTTACAAGATATTTGTGTTGCCAAAAGTTTTATTTGAATATTTCAATTCTTACATTTTTATGCAACTTACATTTTAGTGCCACTGCCAAGAGGATACCTCTTCAATATCTTCACCGTTTTCTGCAATATATTTTTTGTGCTTTTTAAGTAAATTTTTGATTTGATTTTCAAATTTTTTGTCTTTTATGTCAAGCAGTTTGAGCGTGGCAAGGGTAAGATTAAATCTATCAATTTTGTTTTGAACACGCATGTCAAATGCTGTGGTAATGCTTCCTTCTTCTTGATAGCCATGAACTTCAAAGTTATATGCCTTGCGCTCTGCAAGCATATCATATATAAATTTTGGATATCCATGGAAGGCAAACAGCACAGGCTTGTCTTTGGTGAACAGTTTTTCGAATTGCTTGTCGGTTAGTCCATGAGGGTGCAAAGAGTGAGGTTCTAGTTTCATAATGTCCACAATATTTACAAACCTTATTTTTAAAGAAGGGAAGTGGTCTTTTAGAATGGTTACAGTTGCAAGCGCCTCTAAAGTAGGGGTGTCGCCAGCGGACGCAATAATAATATCTGGATTTTGCTCTCCACGGCTTGCCCATTTCCAAACACTAACACCTTTTGTGCAGTGCTCTTTTGCTTCTGTTTTGTTAAGCCACTGGAAAGATGGGTGCTTTGATGCAACGATAACATTGATATAATTTTTGCTTGCTTGACAGTGGTCATAACATGAAAGCAGGCAATTTGCATCTGGTGGCAGATAAATTCTTACAATTTCCGATTTTTTGTTTGCAATATGGTCAAGAAAACCAGGTTCTTGATGAGTGTAGCCATTGTGGTCTTGTTGCCAAACATTTGAGGTTAAAACTATATTGAGTGAAGAAATTGGCGCTCTCCAACTTAAGTCTCTGCAAACTTTCAACCATTTTGCGTGTTGAGAGACCATTGAGTCAATAACTCTGGCAAAGGCTTCGTAACTGTGGAACATTCCATGTCTGCCAGTTAGAAGATAGCCCTCAAGCCAACCTTCGCACATATGTTCGCTTAAATATGAGTCCATAATGCGCCCATTTTTTGCAAGAAGTTCATCGGTTGGCAAGATTTTTGCGTTAAAATCACGCTTTTGAGATAAAAACATGTCATACAAACGGTTGCTCATTGCTTCATCTGGACTAAAAACTCGATAGTTTTGATTTTTTTGATTAAGTTCAAACACCTTGCCTATATATCCACCCAAAACTTTCATATCTTGAGCCTTAACTTTTCCATGCCCATTTGTTTTTACAGCAAAGTCTTGCCAACTTGGCAAAATAATTTCCTTTAAAAGTTTTCCTCCATTTGCATAAGGGCAGGCAGAAATGCGCTTGTCGCCTTTTGGCAAAATATTCTTGATTTCTTCTTTAAGTTTAATGTTTTCATCAAAATTTTCATTGACATTATAACTTTTTAGCCATTCTTCAAGCATTTTTAATGACTTTTCATCCTTAACTTCAATAGGAATTTGATGTGCTCTAAAAGAGCCTTCAATCTGTTTACCGTCAACTTCTTTTGGTCCCGTCCAGCCCTTTGGGGTTGTCAAAACTATCATAGGAAAGGTTGGTACAAAGTCTTCCTTTTTATCTCTTGCCCGATGCCAAATGTTTTGAATATCCTTGATTGCCCTGTCCATTGCCTTTGCCATTTTGTGATGCATAGCC
>CALVNU010000043.1 GCA_944349915.1 uncultured Clostridia bacterium
AAATATCTTTTCTTCTTGCTCATGATTTAAAAACCTTTGCCGAAACAAATGGCAACTTTTCAAACCTATCAGCAAATACTGTCTATACACATTTGCGAAACAATCAATAAAACAAGACGAGAAGAAGTTGAAATATACTTCTTCTTTTTCTTTTTTATAAAAACATACAAATTCAATATTTTTATGTTATAATACAAATATAGGAGAACTTTATGATTATACTTACTGATGAAGAAATAAAAAATGCTAGCAATATTATTGATAAAAACTTAGAAAGACTTAATGATGATAATCGTGGAGAAATATCTACAAATATATTAAATGCTGTTAGAAGTTTAAACGATAATATCGCTTATAAAATATGGAATGATAAATTTCCAAACAAACCAATGAACATTAATAAGTGACCAGTAAATTTACATCTGTAAGTGGTTGTCAGTTTATTGCACAATTTGATAAATGTATGAGAAAGTCTTTATCTCATTTTACCCCTTCAGAAGAAGGTGCAATATTCTTACTATCAAAATATTATAAATATATTTACCAGTTAAAACAAGTAATGAAGGAAATATATAACACTGATATTATTAAAAATATCGATTTGTATTTCGAAAATAAAATTGATAAACAAACTTTAGCTTATTATACCAAAATTGCAAATGCTGTCGATATCTCAAAAGAAAACTCATCAGATATGGATATCTTCTACATTTGCAGTTCAAGACCTTTTAGAATAGACAATAAATTATACTATGAGGTTGTTTTGGAACCAGCTGAAGAAGTTTCAAATAAATTTAATAGAATTACCGCATTTACTAAATTTGATATTGATTCCAATTATGCTGTAGCCTTACAATTTTCAAATAAATATATAGACTTATTAGACAAAAATTTCCCAATTAAGATTATTACAAAATGGAAAATATCTATTAGACCTTGTGAATTGACTAACTTTGGTGATTTAATAGATTGTGAAATAAAAATACAAAGGGGTTATCCCGAATATCAATTACTCATGAACATTTTAACTAAATACAAAATTGATTTATTAGATATTGTTCAACTGGATAATGCTGATTATTCTCAGCTTAAAAACAAATTTGAAGGTGAAACAAAAAGCAACCATTCAAGAATATTTGATTTGTTGGATTTTTGTAAAGATATTATTGCAAATAAAAAAGAAGGTCAAAATGTTTTAAGATATTTATTAGTCACTATGAATAATAGAATTATTAAGCTTCAAAGTCAAAGATATAGAGACTCTAACTATGCAAATTGTAATATTTCAAGCAAATGTATGCCTTTTGATAAAATGCCTTTAACTTTTGGATTAAGAAAACATAATGCTGATTTTTATACTCTCTTAAACTGTATAGATTTAACTGGAATGAAACCCGATTTATTTGCTCATCATATTATTTCATCAGCAGAACAAAACAGCTCTATCTTTATTCCAATGTCGGATTTACAAAATTATGGTGATGAAAATCAAATAAAAGAATTAGTTAGATTATATAACAATAAACTTGATAGCTATTATAAGCCAACTTCTGAATTAAAAATTTACCAAGACAAAGTATATTTCAACGAACATGCCTTATCTTCAAAGGAAATAATCGCTGATTTAAAAACACTTTCTATTAAAAAATTCTTTCTTAACGATTGTTTTAAGCAGGAAAAGATTGATTTATTAAAAGATAACTCTTCAAATGAAATTCCATTAGAAGACAACTTAAAGGAAAAAGTTTTACAAAATATTTATAATAATTCACAGGTTCATGTTATTTATGGTGCCGCGGGAACGGGAAAATCAACCCTCATAAATTATATTTCAAATTTACTTTCAGGATATAATAAAATTTATCTAGCGAAAACAAATTCAGCTGTGGAAAATTTGAGACATAGGGTTAAATATGATAGTGAAACCGATACGTTTATGACTGTTGATAAATTCTTGTCTAAATATAGAAGATATTTACCAAATGCAGATTTAATCGTTTTAGATGAGTGTAGCACAGTAGAAAACTTAAAAATGAAAGAAGTTCTACAAAGAATTGGCGACTCGTTACTCGTTCTTACTGGTGACATTTACCAAATTGAATCTATTGGTTTTGGTAATTGGTTTGCATTGTTAAAAGATTTTTTACCAGATTATTGTATTACCGAACTCCAAACAACATACAGAAGTACAAATGATAATTTAAAAGAATTATGGAAAGAAGTTAGAAATCTTGATGACAATGAAAATGAAGCACTTGAAGATTTAATTAGATGTTCTTATTCGAGTGAGATTAATACAAGTATATTTGATAACATTGATGAAGAAGATGAAATTATATTGTGTTTGAACTATAATGGATTATACGGCTTAAACAATATAAACAAATTACTTCAATTATCTAAAGATGGCAAAAAGGCAGATATTGGTATTTGGCAGTTTAGAGTTGGTGATCCTGTTTTATTTACCGACTCAGAACGTTTTGGAATTTTATATAATAACTTAAAAGGTAAAATAATTGATATAGAAGATCAAGTTACATCAGTCAGATTCACAATAGAAGTAAATATTAAATTAGACAAAGACGAAGTTAATGCTTGTGATGGTTTAACATATGTTTCATGTACTAAAAACAAAACAACCATAAGCTTTAATGTTGACAGACATAAACCATACTACTTTGATAACGAGCCGGAAAACAAAAAACATGTCTTACCTTTCCAAGTAGCATATGCTGTATCAATACACAAATCACAAGGTTTAGAGTACAGTTCAGTAAAAATTGTTATTTCAAATGAGTCAGAAAACAAAATAACCCACGACATATTTTATACGGCCATAACAAGAGCACAAAATCATGTGAAAATATATTGGCCATATTCTGTAGCAAACAAAATACTATCTACAATAAAGCCAAAAACAAATAACGATTCACATATTTTAAAAGCATTATATTTTAACAATTAAAAACAAGGAGAAAAATATGGCAGAAGAAAAAAAATGTATTATTATTCCCGACACAAATTTTATTCGCGAACATCCATATGACTTTGACAATGTATTAAAAGTCTTGAAAAAACATGGCGAAGTTTTTATAAGTGAAATTACTATTGAAGAAAAAATAGCACAAGAAAGAATAGAAATAAAGCGCGATTATGCCAAAATTAATGAAGAAAAAGAAAAATACAAACAAATAGCAGATATTTCATTTAAACAAAGTCTTGATGAAAGAATAAAATGGCGAGAA
This sequence comes from uncultured Clostridia bacterium, assembly GCA_944349915.1. Taxonomy (GTDB): domain Bacteria; phylum Bacillota; class Clostridia; order Christensenellales; family UBA1242; genus Caccovivens. The sequence goes on from CALVNU010000043.1 coordinate 3,246, forward strand.
GACCTTACTTTGTCAAATTACAAAAAATCATTTGGTAATAATGTTATAAAGTTCGAAAAAAATGAAAAAGTTTTTTCTATGGTTTTGGAAAGGGCTTATAACAAAATCCCGCCTTTTTCACAATCATCTTCTACAGACAAAAATCCTAGTGATAAATGTTTTAAAGATACATTACTTTGGTTATCTTTGATCAATTATTTTAAAATAAACAAAAGTGATAAAGAAATTGTATTTATAACAAATGACAATGGATTTATCAAAAATTGTGAAGCATTGACACAAGAATTTTTTGATGCAACAAAGCAGAAAATTCAAATATCAAATAGCGAATTTTATCAAAACTTGATAGCTGACAAAAAGAATACGGAATTCGACAAAAATACAATTATAAAAGAAGTCACAGATATAGAACTTGAAAACTTAAGAAAAGAAATAAACCGTGCCGTTGAAGGAATTTGCTTTATATGGGACCAAGAATATGGAGAAATGAAAGAAGTTTTTTCAGTAAAATTTGGTGGCATTATTGATACAGAACTAACGCAATATTTTGAAAATATACAAAAGATAATAAACAAAAACATATTTAACGAATATGTTTCTGCTAAAGACTTTTGGGGAGATGTCGTAGATAGCGTTTATTATAATGTACGAATAGAGAAGTATATTGAATTAAATAATATATACTTAAAAATGAAAAATACATATCCAAATTATTTATCACAGTTTTTTCATACAGTAGCAAGTATATTTAATAAAAATGCTACAGAACTTCCATTTTAGTACTCTAGAATAATTCATATATTTAAGAAATAACAAAACCTAATCCACCCAACCCCAACATATATTTTAGTGTTAGGATTGGTTGTCGGTCTTCCCGCCAACAATTCTTTTAACGTACCAAATAGTTTTGGTACATTTTTTATAATCATTTGGGTTTGACTGTTTTCATATAAAATAATAGATAAAAATTTTATAAATTTGGTGTTAATATTGTAGACAAAAAGCCTGTTTTATAGTATCATAAATCAGGTTGACAATAAAAATTTTAAAGGATATTTATGAATATTATAGAAATAAAGAACTTAAAAAAATATTTTGGCAACACAAAAGCAGTTGATGATATATCTTTCTCTGTAAAAGAGGGAGAATTATTTGCTTTTTTGGGTTTAAATGGTGCTGGAAAAAGCACAACTATAAACATCCTTGTTGGAGTTTTAAAGCGTGATAGTGGCGATTGTTTTGTAAATAATCTTTCAGTGGATGAAATTTCTAAAATCTTGCCACATATTGGCATTGTCTTTCAATCTTCTGTACTTGATAAAAATTTATCTGTTTATGACAATTTAAGATATAGAGCAATGCTTTACGGAATGAATAAAAAAGAATTTGAGATAAATTTGGAATATTTTTTAGATAAACTTGATTTAAGACAGATTTTGAAGAAACAACTTGATAAATTAAGTGGTGGACAAAAGCGAAAGGTGGATGTTGTGAGAGCACTCTTGCACAAACCAAAAATTTTAATATTAGATGAGCCAACAACAGGGCTTGATCCAAAAACAAGAAAACTCGTCTGGGATATGATTAATGAATTTCGTAAAACAACCAACTTGACGGTGCTTCTTACAACTCACTACATGGAAGAAGCAAGTGTAGCTGATAATGTTGTTATTATTGATGGCGGAAAAATTGTTGCTGAAGGCTCGCCGTTAGAATTAAAAAATAAATTTGCAAACGATTTCATTAAAGCATATAAATACAGCAAAGATATTTTTACAATTTTGAACAAAGCAAATATTCCATATCAAAAAAACAAAAACTGCTTGCAAATAAAATTTAAAAATACAAATGCTGCAAAAAATTTTTTGGTTGAAAACACTTCTCTTTTTGAAGACATTGAAATTGTTAAAGGCTCAATGGATGACGTGTTTTTGACGGTGACAGGAAAAAAATTAAAGGAGAATGTATGAGCATTCAAAGTGAATTTAGAAAACTCAACTACTTAACTTTTCGAAATATAAAGTTGTATTTCAAAGACAAAATGACATTTTTAGTTTCTTTGATAACACCTTTAATATTGCTTGTTCTTTTTATTGTTTTTCTAAAATCGACATATGAAGACAGCCTACTTTCCATAACGCAAGGCTTTAATTTAGACCAAAATATTATCAATGCATTTACTGGCGGCTGGCTGTTTTCATCAGTTCTTGCCACCTCATGTATTACAGTCGCTTTTTGCTCGGGAATGATGGTGATTGACAAAATAAACAATGCAAGTATAGACTTTATGGTCTCCCCTGTTAAAAAAAGCACACTTCAGCTGAGTTATGTGCTAGCAAATTTGTTTTCCACGCTTATCATTGCTTTTGTATTGCTAGCAATCGGATTAATTTATCTTGCTTGCGTTGGCTTTTATCTTTCTTTCGTGGATTTTTTACTTATTATTTTCACCATTGTCATAACTTCTTTATTTGGCACAATTTTAGCCAATATAATTTGGTCTTTCACTCGTTCACAAGGGGTTGTAAGTGGAGTTTGCACTCTCGTTTCGGCACTTTATGGATTTATTTGTGGAGCATATATGCCAATAAACACATTGGGAAAAGGTATGCAAAATTTTGTTTCACTCCTGCCAGGCACATATTCTACAGTTTTATTTAGGCAAGGTTTTTTGAATGGCACTTTGAATGAAATGAAAAAAACTTTGCCACAAGAAATGGTGGACGCAATAGCAACGGCTTTTGACACGAAAATGACTTTCTTTGGACATGAAGTGTCAACACTTGCCTTAATTTTAGTTATAACTATTTCTTCAATAATCTTGCTTGGTGTTTTTGTTCTTATAAACAGTTTTAAGAAAAATGCAAAAAGTCAAACAAAAAAGAGGCCAAATTGCAAAAATTGATTGTGCTCTTTTTTACACTTTCTTGTTCGGTAATTGTTTGATCAATCACCTAGTTTTCTGAAAACATAAAATTTTGGTTTGATGCCACCAAATACATAATCCCCAGATTTATTTTCAATAAAAAGATATTTTTCCATCAATTTCTTTAATTGTATATTTTTGTGCTACATGCAAGTTTTCATTAATAATAAAATTTTTTGTCCAACGTAATTTACTGTTTGACATTTCCGCATTTTTTAAAATAAAAAAACTCGCCATTTTTCTAAAACGACAATTTTGTCGAAAATTATAGAGAATTCTTTTAAGCCAAAATATTCTTTTGCAATACGCAACGCCTAATTACTTGTCTCTCGCCAACATCCCGCCATCGTGTACCCAACTGAACACATCGTTTAGTTGGGTATTTTTATAAAAATTTAATCTATTTTATACCTAATTTTTTCTTTTATTTTATTATAATCATTCTCTATGTTTAGTATCATATCATGTATTTGGTTATACATATGCATATTCATACTAATTTTTTTAGTACACTTAAAATTTTTATTAATCATATATCTAAAAAATGCTGCATCTTTATGCTCATATTTGTTAACAAAATTTATAGCTACATTAAAGTTATTTAAAGGAAATCCTTTTTGTTTAATAAAAGAAGCTAATTCTTTTAGATTATGATTATTGTCAAAACTTGTGCGATTGACTAACATATATAAACATTTTAACTTCAATTCAATATATTGTCTAAGACAAAACATAGCAGGTAAAAATCTATATGAGCAATCTCGATTAAAATTTATAGAATTATTTATATTATATTGTTCTACTCTCCTTAAAAGAGTCAAACAACTTTCTCCATAAGAAGAAGCAACATATTCTAGTAAGGTAATCTCACTAAATGTTTTCATTTGTCCAAAATCATTATTTTCGTATTCAAAAAAAATTGTAAGAACATCTTCAGTAAAATCAATTAGCAATCCACCATCAGCCCCACATTCTGTTAATGGTTTTTTAGATTTTTCTTGATTAGTTCTTTTGCTCATTTTATCTCCTTTGTTTAATAATTATAACACAATTTAGAAAGAATGTCTTAAAATCCTCCTTATTATCTTTGCCTTTCGACAGGAGTGGTTAGCAAAATTCTCGTATCAAGTCAACGCAAATAAATATTGATTAAACAATTTAATTTAATAAGATGAATGAGTTTTAGACTAGGTGTTTTAGTGTTTTTGCATGGTAAACATGTGAGATTTATCTTTAATATTGTTGCCTATAGGAAATAAATAAAATAATAATGAAAAATTATTAAAATTTCAATAAAAATTTTGTGTATTTTCTTTGTAATTTTAAATTATTGTGATAGACTATTCATGCGAATTACAAAGGAGAAAAAATATATGAAAAAGGTTGTTAAAAGAT
>CALVNU010000044.1 GCA_944349915.1 uncultured Clostridia bacterium
GGCAAGAGAAATATTAAAATCACTCTTAAATATGATGAACTTGGAGACAGCGTTATTCAAGGTTTGAAAAGAATTTCTAAGCCTGGACTTCGTATATATGCACAAAAAGATAAACTTCCTAGAGTTATTAGCGGACTTGGAATTGCAATTATCTCTACAAACAAAGGTATTGTAACAGACAAAACTGCTAGAGAACTTGGAGTTGGTGGCGAAGTTCTTGCTTATGTATGGTAAGGAGGAGTTATGTCAAGAATTGGTAAAAAAGTGATTGTTATGCCTGCCGGTGTAACTGCAAAATTTGAGCATGATGTCCTTACTGTAAACGGACCTAAAGGAACTCTTAGTCAATGGATTGACAAAACAATTGCTGTTAAAATTGACGGACAAGAGTTGTCTTTTGAAATTGCTAAAAACGCATCGGATGCAAACGCAAAACATGGACTTTACAGAGCACTTGCTCACAACATGGTTGTTGGCGTTAGTGAAGGATTTAAAAAATCACTTCTTATCTCTGGTGTAGGTTACAAAGCACAGGTAAATGGAAATAAACTTGTTATGAACCTTGGGTTCTCTCATCAAGTTGAAGTTGAAGTGCCAGAAGGATTGCAAGTTAGCACACCTTCTGCAACAGAAATTGTTGTAAGTGGCATTGACAAACAAAAAGTTGGTCAATTTGCGTCTAATATAAGAGATATTAGACCTGTTGAACCATATCATGGCTATGGAGTTAGATATGCTGACGAAGTGGTTATTAGAAAAGTCGGAAAAACTGCCGGTAAAGGTAAGAAATAGGAGTTAAAGTATGATTAAGAAAACAGATAAAAATCAAGAAAGACTTAATCGTCACAAAAGAGTTAGAAGAAAATTGAGTGGAACAAGCGCAAGACCAAGACTTTGCGTATATCGTTCTCTTAGCCAAATCTATGCTCAAATTATTGATGATGATGCTCAAAAAACTCTTGTTTCTGCTTCAACCCTTGAAAAAGACATTCAAGCAAAATGCAAAGGCAAAACAAAGAGCGAACAAGCCAAAATTGTTGGACAAGAAATTGCTAAAAGAGCACTTGTAAAGAAAATTGATGAAGTTGTCTTTGACAGAGGCGGTTACATTTATATAGGTCGTGTTCAGGCTCTGGCTGATGGTGCTAGAGAGGCTGGACTTAAATTTTAGGAGGAAATTATGGCAGAAAATGAAGTAATTACAGCGGAAAATGCTGAAGAAACCTCTTCTAAAGGCAAAAAGTCTAGTCAAAAACCACGACAAGACCGCAGAGAACGCACTCAAAGAAGAGAAACCAGCGATATTGAAAAGAAAGTTGTTTCTGTAAGACGAGTTCAAAAGGTTGTTAAAGGCGGAAGAATTCTTCGCTTTTCCGCTCTTGTTGTTGTTGGAGACGGCAAAGGCAAAGTTGGACTTGGAATTGGAAAGAGCAGAGAAGTTAGTGGCGCAATTGAAAAAGCTACCACTATTGCTAAGAAAAATATGAAGATGGTTCCTATTGTGGATGGAACAATTCCACATGAAACAATCGGAAAATTTTCTTCAACAAAAATCTTGCTTCTTCCAGCACCTGCCGGAACTGGTGTTATTGCAGGCGGTTCTGCTCGTGCAGTTATCGAACTTGCGGGAATTGCAAATATCGTTACAAAAAGACATGGTTCTTCAAACAAAATCAATGTTGTAAAAGCAACTTTTGAAGGGCTTATGGGACTTAAAACCAAAGAAGAAATTGCAAGAAGACGCGGAAAAAGCGTTGAAGAGATTTAAAAGGGGGAAACTATGGCAACAAAACAAAAAATGCTTAAAGTTACTTGGGTTAAAAGCGCTATTGGCTACAACAAAAAACAAGCAATGATTGTTGAAGCGTTGGGCTTTAAAAAACTCAATCAAACAAGACTTCTCCCCGACAATGATTCCATTAGAGGAAGCCTCCACCACATCGCTCACCTTGTTAAAGTGGAAGAGGTTAAATAGGAGGTCGTTATGCAACTTGAAAATTTAAAACCTGCCAAAGGTGCTACAACAAAAAAAGTTAGAGTTGGCAGAGGAATTGGCAGTGGAATAGGTAAAACTAGCGGAAAAGGACATAAAGGTCAAAATGCACGCAGTGGTGGCGGAGTTAGACCTGGATTTGAGGGTGGAAACATTCCTATGATAAGAAAACTTCCTATCCGTGGCTTTAACAATAAAAACTTTAGAAAAGGTTATGCTTGCATCAATGTTGGCGACCTTGAAGCATTTGAACCAAATGCTGTTATCACAGAAGAACTGCTTTACGAAACAAGATTTATTGGAAAGCGTGCTCCTTATGGGCTCAAAATTTTGGGCGATGGCACTCTTACAAAACCTCTTACTATCAAAGCAAGTAAAGTAACAAAACAGGCTAGAGAAAAAATTGAAAAAGTTGGCGGTAAAATTGAGGAGTTATAATGTTTAAAACTATAGCAGAAGCATTTAAAGTTAAAGATATAAGAAAGAAGATTCTTATCACTCTTCTTCTACTTTTTATCTATAGAATTGGTTGCTGGATTCCTTGCGTTGGGTTTAGCACTTCTATTGTGGACACTTCTGGCTCAAGTTTTGGGTTCTTTGAACTTATGAACTTGGTTAGTGGTGGCGCGCTTTCAAACTGTTCTATTCTCGCACTAGGTGTCTCGCCTTACATTACAGCATCAATTGTTATTCAATTGTTGACCGTTGCAATTCCAGCCCTTGAAAGAGCGGCAAAAAGTGGTGAGGATGGCAGAAGAAAAATCAACCTTTACACAAGAATTGCAGCACTAGTGTTGGCTCTTGCTCAAGCAATTGGTATTGTTGTGGCTTATTCTGGCAACCTTGATCCAAACCTTGAGGGATTTCCAACTTGGCTTATTGGCGCAGGTGTTGTTATAACTCTTGTTGCAGGAGCAATGTTTACTGTTTGGATTGGCGAAAGAATTACCGAACTTGGAATTGGTAATGGCACGAGCCTTCTTATTTTTGTAGGTATTCTTTCTAGCGCTGGTCAAAGTTTGTATGCTGCTATTGAATATACCATTGCGGACATCAACTATATTTGGTATATCCTTATCTTTATTGTTGCTGTTATCGCAATCTTCGCACTTATTGTGTTTATCGATGGCGGAGAAAGACGGGTGAATGTTCAATATGCAAAACAAATAAAAGGCAGAAGAATGTACGGCGGTCAAAGCAACTACATTCCTATCAAAGTAAACGCAACAGGCGTTATGCCTATCATCTTTGCAAATGCTTTGCTTACATTCCCTCAACTTATCATATCAATTTTCTGGCCAAATGTTACTTGGTATAGCGATTGGCTGGGCACGAATTCTTGGCTTTATATTGTTCTTACTGCTTTGCTCATCCTTCTCTTTGCTTTCTTCTATTCGAAAATCACTTTTGACCCTAATGATATTAGCAAGAGAATTCAACAACAGGGAGGATTTATTCCTGGCATAAGGGCAGGAAAGCCAACAGCAGAATATTTAGGAAAAATTTCTGGAAGAATAACACTTTTCGGTGCAATCTTCCTTGCGATAATTGCGCTGATACCATCACTTGCCTTCAAGGCAATTGGAGATGCGGCAACAACAGCATCAATTCTTATCAACGCATTTAGCACAACAGGTCTTATGATTGTTGTTTCTGTTGCACTTGAACTTGACAAACAACTTTCTGCTCAAATGTTTATGAGAAATCATAAGGGCTTTTTAAATTAATTCTCAACTTGGCATCACCAGCGGAGCACTGCTCCGCTGTGAGCAATATAGTAACAACCTTTTAAGTTTTATCTTTGACCTTGTTTTGTATATCTTCAAAACTTAAGTAAAAATTTGTTTTTAAATTACGCTAAATTTATATTTAGAAAAATCTTTTAAAAACAAATTGAAAAAGTTTTGATAGCAATAGACAAGCAAGCGAAAATAAAGCAAAAAGAAGTTACAAATCGGAGGTAATTATAGTGAAACTTGTTTTACTTGGTGCTGCTGGTAGTGGCAAGGGCACTCTTGCAAAAAAAATTGTAGCCGACTTTAACATTCCTCAACTTTCAACAGGGGATTTGCTTAGAGAGGTGGCAAAAAGCGGAACTGCACTTGGCGAAGAAGTAAAAGCATACCAGCAAAGTGGAGCGCTTGTCCCTGACAATGTTACTTTTGAAGTGCTTAAAGACAGACTTAAAAAAAGCGACTGCAAAAATGGTTACATTTTGGACGGTTACCCACGAACTTTAAATCAAGCAAAAATGCTGGCTGAAATTGCTGATGTAGATGCAGTTATTTCAATTGAACTTGATTTTGAGGAAATAGTAAAACGACTTGTTTCACGCAGAAATTGCCCAAATTGCGGAGAAATTGACAATGCAGAATATCAAGGTTACACTGGATTTTGTCGCAAATGTCAAACTCCATTGTTTCAGCGTGATGACGATAAACCTGAAGCAATAAAGGCTCGTCTGGAAGTTTATAAACAAAATATAACACCACTTATAAACTTCTACGGTGATAAGGTTTTCAAAGTTTCTTCTGCGGGAACTCCAGATGAAACATATAAACCTGTAAAACTTTTTTTAGAGAGGCTTAAGTGATGAACAATCTTAATCCTGCAGAAATGGTTCTTATGAGAAAAGCGGGACAAATAACAAGAGACGCGCTAAATTACTGCGAGACCTTGATAAAACCTGGCATTTCTACAAAAGAACTTGACAATCTGGCAAAAAAGTTTATAATTGATAGTGGTGCAATTCCCTCATTTTTAAATTATGAAGGCTATCCTGCTTCCATTTGCACTTCCGTCAACGAGATGGTTGTGCATGGCATTCCAAGCGAGAAAGTCATTTTAAAAGAGGGAGACATCATTAGTATTGACCTTGGCGTTATATACAAGGGATATAACGGTGATGCAGCGAGAACTTTTCCAGTTGGCAAAATTACACCAGCAAAACAACGACTTATTGATGTTACAAAACAATGCTTCTTTGAAGGGATAAAAAACCTCAAAGTTGGGCATCGGCTTGGTGAAATGTCTCATGCTATTCAAACTTATGCAGAAAAACATGGTTATTCTGTTGTTAGAGAACTTGTTGGACACGGCATAGGCAAAAAAATGCATGAACCGCCTTCGGTTCCAAACTATGGCAAGGTTACAGACGGACCGCTTGTAACCGAAAACGCCTGTCTTGCAATTGAACCTATGATTAATATGGGGCGCAAAGATGTTTGGCTTCTTGAAGATGGCTGGGGAGTTATAACGCGTGATGGAATGCCTTCTGCTCACTATGAAAATACCGTTCATGTAACCAAAGACGGAATTGAAATTTTGACTTTATAAAAGGAAAAAACTATGGAAAAAGGCAATATTGTTCTTGCGCTTGCAGGAAAAGAAAAAGGTCAAATTTTTATAGTTTTGAAAGTTGAAAAGAACAGGGCGTTTATCGTAGATGGCAAAAGACTTAAAAAAGCAAATCCAAAGCAAAAAAATTTAAAGCACTTAAAACTTTATGGCAACGAAAAGATGGACGGGCAGGTCTTGGACGATGACAATGAACGAGTTAACTGCGCGATAAGAAAATTTTTAAAACAAAAAAGGAGTGAGCATGTCTAAAGAAGATGTAATCGAATTTGAAGGTGTTGTGGAAGAAGTGCTTCCAAACACAATGTTTAAGGTTCGTCTATCAAATGGTCATGAAATTACCACCTATCTTTCTGGAAAATTGAGAAAAAATTATATCAAAATTTTGGAAGGAGACAAAGTTAAAGTCGAAATGAGCCCTTATGACCTGTCAAAGGGCAGAATAACTTGGAGAGATAAGGGCTAAAAAGGAGACAATATGAAAGTTAGAGCATCTGTTAAGCCGATTTGTGATAAATGCAGAGTTATCAAACGCGATGGCAAAGTTATGGTCATCTGTTCTAAATCTGCAAAACACAAACAAGTTCAAGGCTAAAAATTAAAATTGGAGGAATTATTAAATGGCAAGAATTGCTGGTGTAGATTTACCTAGAGAAAAAAGATTGGAACTAGGTCTTACTTATATCTACGGAATTGGAAGAGTAACTTCCAACAAAATTTGTGAAGCAACTGGCGTTAGTGCAGACATTCGTGTTAAAGATTTGACTGACGACCAAATTGCAAAACTTCGTAACTACATTGAGCATAATGTGGTTGTTGAAGGTGAACTTCGTAAAAAAGTCGATATGGATATCAAAAAATTGGGCGAAATTGGTTGCTACCGCGGTATTAGACACCGCAAAGGCTTGCCTGTTCGCGGACAGAACACAAAAAACAACGCACGCACTCGCAAAGGTCCAAAAAGAGTTGTTGCTGGAAGTTCTAAGAAAGGTAAATAAGGAGAAGGTTAAGTTATGGCTACTAAAAAAATGGTTAATAAAACTACAAAAACTAAAAAGAGAGCTTCAAGAAATATCTCTCAAGGTCAAGTTCATATCAAGACCTCTTTTAACAACACTATTGTAACCTTTACAGACTGTGATGGTAATGTTCTTTCTTGGTGCTCTTCTGGTAAACTTGGACTTAAAGGTTCCAAGAAAAGCACACCTTTTGCTGCTCAATCTTGCGTTGAAGATGCTGCAAAAGTTGCAAAAGAACATGGTATCCAAAGTGTTGAAGTTTTCGTTAAAGGTCCAGGAAGCGGGCGCGAACTTGCAATTCGTTCACTTGCAAACTGTGAGCTTAATGTAACTATGATTAAGGATGTTTCGCCAATCGCGCATAACGGTTGCAGACCTCCTAAAGCAAGAAGAATATAAAAGGAGAAAACCAAATGGCAAGAACTATTCAACCTGACTGCCGACAGTGCAGACGCGAAGGGTGCAAACTTTTCCTTAAAGGTGAGCGTTGCACAACTAAAAAATGTGCTATGGAAAGAAGACCGGTTATCCCTGGACAACATGGAAATTCAAGAAGAAGAGTTGCTTTCTCTGAATATGGCACACAACTTCGCGAAAAACAAAAAGTTAAAAGAATGTATGGCATCTTAGAGAACCAGATGAGAGAATATTACGAAACTGCTGAAAGAATGAAAGGTGTTACTGGTGAAAACATGCTTTCTCTTATTGAACGCAGACTTGATAATGTTGTTTACAGAATGGGTATTGGCGCAAGCAGAAAACAATGCCGTCAAATTGTTAATCATGGACACATTACTGTAAATGGAAAACGCGTTGATATTGCTTCATATCGCGTTAAAGTTGGCGATGTGATTGCAATAAAAGAAAACAAACAGGATATTGATGCTTTCAAATCTCTTAAAGATACAAAAATTGTTACACCAAAATGGCTGGAATTTGACCCAGCAACACTCTCTGGAAAAATTTTAGCACTTCCTAAGAGAGAAGATATCGACTCCGATATCAAAGAACAACTTATCATCGAAATGTATTCGAGATAATAACGGAGGGA
>CALVNU010000045.1 GCA_944349915.1 uncultured Clostridia bacterium
TTTATGAAATTATGACTTTCACTTTTGGGGCAAACGATTTTGTTAAAAAACTTATGCTTGATGACGAGCGCTCAAAGCTAATTAAAATTTCAAATCCGCTAGGTGAAAATTTTGCTTATATGAGAACGACAATGCTTTCATCTATGCTACAGACTGCAAATTACAATTTGTCTGTTGGCAATAAAGAAATGAAACTTTTTGAATGTGGAAAAATTTATCTTTCAAATGAAGAAGTGCTAAAATCTCTTGCTAATGAACCAAATATGCTTGCAATGATGGTTATTGAAGAAGATTTTGATTTCTTTAATTTTAAGAATGTGATTGAAAAACTTTTAAGTGCTTACGGTGAGATAAAACTTGAAAGGTCAAAAGAACCTTATCTTCATCCAGGAATTTCTGCAGATATTTTTGTTGACGGCAAGAAGGTTGGACATTTTGGAAAGTTGCATCCATCTGTTATAAGAAATTATGAATTGCCGGCAAATTCTTTCTATGGAGAAATTTGTTCGTCTGTTTTAGTTTCTTTACCAGAGAAAAAGATTGAACTTAAACAAGTGTCAAAATTTCCAAATGTGGCACGAGATTTGGCTGTTGTGGTTGATGAAAAGGTGGAGGCAGGTGCTATGCTTGAAGCCATTAAGTCTGCTTGCGGTGGCCTGTATTTTGATTGCTCATTGTTTGATGTTTATCGTTCGCAAGCGCTTGGAAATGGCAAGAAAAGTTTGGCATTTAATATTATTTTATCCGATTTAAACAAAACTTTGACAGATGAAGAAATAAGCAGGGTTATGAATAAAGTTTTGAAGGCTTTAAGTTATCGTTTTGGGGCAGTTTTAAGATGATTTATTTGGATAATGCTGCAACAACCAAAATGTTTGAAGGTGCGCTTGGGCAATATCAAAAATTTGCCTGCGACCTTTTTTATAACCCAAGTGCTTTTTATAGAGAAGGCAGGCTTGTTAGGGCAGAACTTGATAACGCTAGAAAGTCGCTACTTGAAAAACTGGGTGCAAAAGAGGGAACGGTTATTTTTACAGGCGGAGCAACCGAAAGCAACAACCTTGCTATAATGGGCTCAAAACGCAATGGAAAGTGGGAGTATGTTTTTTCAAATGGAGAACATCCAAGCGTTTTTAATGTGGCAAAAGAACTTGAGCGTCAAGGGGCTATAGTCCATTTTGTTCCATTGCAGGCAAGTGGCGAAGTTGATTATGATAAACTTGAAGAAATTGTTTGTGAAAAAACCAGACTTGTGTCGGTTATGCATGTTAGCAATGAAACGGGCGCGGTAAACGATATAGCGCGCATTAAAAAGATTATTTCCAAAAAGTCAAAGGCACTTTTGCATGTAGATGGAGTGCAGGCTTTTAATAAGATTATGTTTGATATAAGCAAACTGGGCGTTGATTTGTATACAATTTCGGCGCACAAATTTCATGGGCCAAAAGGCGTTGGTGCTTTGTATGTTAAAGATGTTAAAGTGCTAAAAAACATTGTTTTTGGTGGGGGTCAAGAAAACGACTTGAGGTCTGGCACAGAAAATGTTGCTGGCATTATGGCTATGAAATGGGCAAGCGAGCACATTGATGTTGAAAAGAATTTTGAAAATGCAATAAAACTTAAAAATATAATGACCGAGACATTAAAACAAGATGACAACTTTAAGATTATAGAAAGTTTTTCGCCTTATATCATGTCGGTTTCTTATGCTGGAGTAAACGGTGAAACGCTTGCCAGAGCACTTCAAGATGAAGGTGTTTTGGTTAGCACAGGAAGCGCATGCTCAACAAAAAAGGCTGGCAACAGAATTTTGGAAAGCATGGGGATGAAGAAAGAAGATGTAAAGTCAAGCATTCGCATTTCTTTTAATGCGTATATGAGTGCAGATGAAGTAAAAAAAGCAGGTGAAATCATTTTGCAATGCGCAAAGAAAATAAAAAATCTTGAGTTATAGCGTTATAGTAATTTTGCAAATTCACAATAAAGTTTTAGATTGCAATTTATGCTATTTTTAATTCAATTTGATACCAAATGTTGTATTTATTTGATAATGTTTTATATTTGATTTGATATTGAATTTTTAACTTTTCAAAAGCAAAACAGGAGAGAATATGAGAGCAATTTTGTTAAGATTTGGAGAACTATATTTAAAGGGTAACAATCGTTATATTTTTGAGTCAATGCTTGTTGCAAACATTAAAAACAAATTGCAAGGCGAGCAGTTTAAGTTTGAAAAAACTTTCGGACGATATGTTGTGCGAGATTATCTGCCAGAAAAGGAAGATGAAATTGTTTGTAAACTCAAAACCGTTTTTGGTCTGTATAGCATTTCGCTTGCAGAAGAGGTTGATGCAACAGTTGAAGATATAAAAAACTATATTGCAACCATAAAACTGGCAACAAAAAATTTTAAAGTTGCAGTCAAACGCGCAGACAAAAAATTTCCAATTTCTTCAATGGATTTTGCAAAAGAACTTGGAGGGATTGTTCTTGACAACAACAAGGGTTGCGAAGTTGAACTTTATAATCCACAAACCACAATCAATGTGGATATACGGCTTAATAAAAAAGCCTACATTTTTGACAGTATTGAAAAATGCCAGGGCGGGTTGCCTTTGGGCAGTGCTGGCAAAGGGTTGTTGCTTCTTTCTGGTGGTATTGACAGCCCTGTGGCTGGTTATTTGATTGCAAAGCGAGGGCTTAAAATTGAAGCATTGCATTTTCATAGTTATCCTTACACATCCGAAGAGGCTAAGGATAAAGTTTTAGAACTTGCTCAAAAACTATGCGATTATGTTGATGAGATAAAACTGCATATTGTGTCTTTCACAAAAGTGCAGGAAGCCATTCATGTGCATTGTAGAAGTGAATATATGATAACAATTATGAGACGCATCATGATGAGAATTGCAGAAAAAATTTGTCAACAAAATGATTTGGGCGCGATTGTTACAGGTGAGAGTTTGGGACAAGTGGCAAGCCAGACAATGCAGAGCATGACCGTTACTGGTGGGGTTGTTAAAACTTTGCCAATATTCCGTCCGTTGCTTGCAATGGATAAAGAAGAGATTATGGATATTGCAAAGGAAATAGGAACTTATCAAACTTCAATTCTTCCTTATGAAGATTGTTGTACTGTGTTTTTGCCTAAAAATCCAGTAATCAAACCAACTATTGACAAATGCGAAAAAGAAGAAAGTTTTCTTGATTTGGATAGTTTGATAAATGAAGCCTTGCAAACGGAAGAGGTTGTGGTTTTAAAAAGGCAGAATAATTAAGAGTAAAATATGATGAGACAGGGGCGACTTTTGGTCGCTCTTTTTTGTTGCTTTGTTTGGAAGACTGTAAGATGGTATTGTTGATTTTAAGATAATCTTGTTAACGCTTTTGTTTGTTTTAAGGGGACTATGCTTTCTAAAATTGTTCTCGGCTAAAGGTGTTAAATTGCTAAATTTATTTTTTAAGGATGCGGAGATATTAAAGCCTATCCTGCCACAAGCAAAAAGTGTTAAAATTGTAAAACTATGCCACTATGCATAAAGGGTTATAATTATAAATTTGATTTTTATAAATTTGCATAATTTCAAATTTATATAAAAAATTGATGAATATTTATACAAAAATCACTTGCATAATTATAAAAAATGTTGTATAATAATCAAAAATGCATGAATAAACATAAATTTATAATTATGCATAAAGGCCGGAATGCCTTTAAAATAAAGGGGAATAGCGATTAGGAGTAGATTATGGCGAGAAGTGCTAGACAGTCAAAAATTTTGGAATTGATTTCAACTAAAGAAATTGAAACTCAAGACGAACTTGCAAGAGAACTTAAAAATGCAGGCTTCGATATTACTCAAGCAACAATTTCAAGAGATATAAAAGAACTTGGTTTGACCAAGATTTTATCTGCATCTGGCAAATACAAATATTGTTTTGTGGGCTCCGAAGAACAAGTTATTTCAAACAAATACATAACGATTTTTAAAGAAGCGGTTATCTCTGTCAAATCTGCTATGAACATTGCTGTTGTCAAAACCATGAAAGGTATGGCAAGTGGCGTTTGTGGTTTTGTTGATAAACTTAATTTGAACGAACTAATGGGTGCCTGCTGTGGCGATGACACTGTGATGCTTATCTTTCCAACAACCATTCTTGCTGGCGAGGCGGTGATGACTTTAAACGGAATGCTTAATTAATCGAGGATAAAATGTTACAAACTTTAAAAATAGAAAACTTTGCACTTATTGAAAATCAAACTGTGGAATTTAAAAATGGGCTCAACATCTTGCTTGGGGAAACGGGCGCAGGTAAAAGCCTTATATTCAACAGCATTCTTTTTGCTCTCGGAATGAAAGCGGACAAAGCATTTATTCGCTTCGGCAAAAAACAGATGAAGGTTGATGCGCTCTTTACAAATCTTTCGGAAGAGTTCTCTCAATTTTTGCAAGAACAAGGTTTTGACTTTGATAATGAAATTCTGCTTTCTAGAACTTTGACGGATGACGGAAAAAATATTGTGAGAATAAATGGGCAAATTGCTACAACTTCTATGCTTAAAGAGGTCGGGCAAAAATTGGTTGACAGTTTTACGCAACATGAAAGTGTTTCTTTGTTAAATTCTAAAAGTCATATTGTTATGCTTGATAAGTTCGCTGGGGAAAAAGTTGCTCTTTTAAAAGAACAACTTGGTCAAATTCATGAAAAAATTTCTCAAATCAATTCTCAAATAAAATCTTTGGGTGGAGATGAGGGAGAACGAGAAAGACTTATTTCTCTTTTAAAATATCAATATGACGAAATTGAAAACGCTTCTTTACATATTGGTGAGGACGATGAGGTTAAAGAGCGATTAAAAGTTATGACAAGTGCCGAGAAAATCTTTGAAGCAGTCTCATCTTCCGAGGCATTATTGTCGGAAAATGCTGGCAGTGCTATAAATTCCCTTCAAGAAGTTTCTTCAATGCTGGCAGGCCTTTCAAATATTGAAGCCATATCTTCTTTAAAAGAAAGGCTTGATAGTTGTCGTTATGAAATTGAAGATATTGTGTCTGCTTTGGTGGATATTCGCGATGGAACATCTTTTGACGAGAATGAGTTTAATGCTTTAGATGCTCGTTATGACACTATCAAAAATTTGTGCAAAAAATATGGCGGTTCTATCGATGCTGTTTTGCAATTTGCTTCAAAAGCGAAAGAGCAACTTGATATGCTTGATGAAGGGCAGGAACTTTTGGAAAAACTTAATGCTCAAAAGGAAACACTGCTTGCCTCGCTTGAAAAAGTTGCAGATGATTTGACGAATGAAAGAAAGGCTGTTGCAAAAATTGTGGAAAATAAAGTGGAACAAGAACTTAAAGAACTTGGAATGAAATCTTCTAAATTTGCAATTCAAATTTCACCGCTCAAAGAAGTGGGGACAAGTGGTAGAGATGATGTTCTGTTCACTTTTTCGGCGAATGCTGGACAAGAAGTTAAGTCTCTTTCAAAGACTGCTTCTGGCGGTGAATTAAGTAGGTTTATGTTGGCAGTTAAAAATATCTTCGCAGAAAATGGAATGGCATCAACCTTATTGTTTGATGAAATTGATGCGGGGATTAGTGGTGAAACAGGCAAAATAGTTGGACAAAAACTTAAGAATATTACAGGTTTTTGTCAAGTGCTTTGCATAACTCATTTACCACAAGTTGCGGTGTTTGGAGATAATTTTGTCAATGTGTTTAAAGTTGAAAAGAATGGGCAAACATATTCCGAAACCAAATCTTTAAATTTTGATGAAGCGGTTGAAGCAGTTGCTAAAATGATAGGCGGAGATAATCCGACAGCGATAGCATTAAACCATGCAAAAGAAATGTTTGAAGATGTTAAAAATAGACATTAAAAATATGTGATAGAAAACATATGTTAGAAAATAAGAAAGGCGCACTTTTGTCGCGTCTTTTTTTTCAAAAGACGCGACATTAAGCCTCTCTTGCGCGCTCATGCTTGCGCGTTTTTAGGTTTGGATACTAACAGATGCCAAGTTTTTGCGCGGAAATTTGAGAAGCACGCAAGAGAGGCTGGGCTTTTCAAGCACGCGGTGTCTTGAAAAGGTTAAAGTGCGCCGATGTCTAAATATGATAGATTACATTTTTGAAATTTAACCGCTATTGATTTGACTTAAACCAAATATTGTAGTAAAATTTAGTCATGATAGTTTTAGGAATAGACCCAGGATATGCAATAATTGGATATGGCGTTTTGGATACAAGCAAGTCAAGCATGCTTGTAGATTATGGCGCAATTATCACGCCAAAAGAAGATTCAATGCCAGTAAGGCTTGAGAATATAGATAAAAGTCTAAAATTTTTATTTGATAAGTTTAAACCAGATGTTGTTGCTATTGAGGAACTGTTTTATTTTAAAAATCAAAAGACGATTATTCAAGTTGCGCAAGCAAGAGGAGTTATTTTGCTTGCTTGCCAAAAATATTGCGGGAATATTTATGAATATACCCCTTTGCAAATAAAGCAGGCGTTGACTGGACAGGGTAGAGCGGAAAAGGCTCAAGTGCAGTTTATGGTTAAAGCTATCCTTGGACTTGATAAGATTCCAAAACCAGATGACGCTGCGGATGCTCTTGCTGTGGCAATATGTCATAGTCAATCAAGTCCGATGTTAAATACAAACAGAGTATAGGAGAAAATATGATATCTTTTTTAGTTGGGGTTATAGAAGAAAAAAATGAAAATGAATTGATTTTGGATGTAAACGGAGTGGGTTATAGCCTTCAAGTTTCATCCAACACATTGTCGTCAATTCCGCTTGCGGGTGAAACGATAAAGGTGTATACATACATGGCAGTTCGAGAAGACAGTGTGTCTTTATTTGGTTTTTCTACCAAAGAAGAAAGAGAGTTGTTTTACAAATTGATTTCTGTAAGCGGTGTTGGGCCTAAAATGGCAATAGCCATTCTTTCTGGCATGAGTTTGAGTGATCTTATTTTGGCAATTATTCAAGAGGATAGCAAATTGCTTTCTAGAATAAAAGGGCTTGGCAAGAAAACTGCAGAAAGAATTTGCTTGGAACTCAAAGATAAATTGGACGCAAATATGCAGAGTGAGAATCAAACCTTTGCAAGTGATTATAATGAAGATGCAGTTCAAATGGCGACAGACACTTTGATAAGTCTTGGTATTAATAAAAATGAAGCATACATGCTTGCGCGTGCAAATGCGCAAAACGATGCAACAGCAGAAGAGATAATTTCTAAAGCATTAAGGGGGTATAAAGGTTGAACGACGAGGAGAGATTTGTGCAAAGCACTAAAAATTTGACGGATGCCGAAATTGAAAATTCATTAAGACCAACCACTCTTGATGAATACATTGGACAGACCAAGGTTAAAGAGGCGTTGAGTGTTTACATACAGGC
>CALVNU010000046.1 GCA_944349915.1 uncultured Clostridia bacterium
GTCCGCTTCCGGGCCTTGAGGCGCAGATACTGCTCCAGCACATGGCCCGCCCGGTAGAGCAGGATGTTGTGCTTGTTATGGACTCAGCCAAAATGCCGGTGCCACTTTTTGCGCCATACGAAGACGGCGAGGAGGAGGGGCTCACCATGATTGACCGATATGACGGCGAGACGGGCGGGTCGGACTTTGTTGACAATATCGCGCTAAAGGAGGTTATTGAGAAACTCGACGAGCGGGACAAAAAAATCATACTTATGCGCTATTTTAACGACAAAACTCAAAGCGAGATTGCCAAAGAGCTTGGCGTGTCGCAGGTGCAGGTCAGTCGCCTAGAAAACAAAATCCTTGAAACGCTCAGAAAAAAACTTTCCAATTAATCATTTAGATTTTTGTTTTATGTTTTTATAAATCAAATTTAGTCAGTAAAATTCTGACTTTTTTATTTTATCGAAGAAAATATAATTTTTTTTGCGTTTTTCCTTGACTTTTTTCGGAAATTATCATAAAATAACAAAGCAAGTGTTGTTCTGACGGGGTGTGGCTCAGTTGGTAGAGCGCGCGGTTTGGGACCGTGAGGTCGGGGGTTCGAGACCCTCCACCCCGACCACAACACTTTGCTAGGGAATTTTCCTTAGGGCCTTTAGCTCAGTTGGTTAGAGCAACCGGCTCATAACCGGTCGGTCCGCGGTTCGAGTCCGTGAAGGCCCACCATTTTAAAAAATTTTGTGATAACGCTTGCATTATTTTTTAAAATATGATAATCTATCAAAGATGCTAATTTGGCTCGGTAGTTCAGTTGGTTAGAACGCTAGCCTGTCACGCTAGAGGTCGTGGGTTCGAGCCCCATCCGAGTCGCCAATATGTCTTTTAAAAAAGGCATGCCACTTGCCCTGATAGCTCAGTCGGTAGAGCAAAGGACTGAAAATCCTTGTGTCGGTGGTTCGATTCCACCTTAGGGCACCACTAAAGTGCAAATCGAACCATCCAAATCTTTTGAAAGGCGGTCGGTTTGTCGAAGTGCGGTCCATTTTGTTTATAAAAAGTGGAGGCACTGTCTTGACATAGGAATGAAAAACTATAAAAGTGTAATCATAATCTTGTGTCATAAAATGCTGGTGTGGCTCAATGGTAGAGCAGCTGACTTGTAATCAGCAGGTTGAAGGTTCGATTCCTTTCACCAGCTCCAAAAAAGCACCTTAACGGGTGCTTAAATTTTATGGGTAGGTTGCAGAGCGGCCAAATGCAACGGACTGTAAATCCGTCGACTTCGTCTTCGGTGGTTCGAATCCACCCCTGCCCACCATAGAAAAAAAATACACCACATATTGTGGTGTTTTTTTTTGTTTTATTTGGCATATTTAGTAAAAATTGATTTTTTTAGTCACATTTTTTATTTTTGTTTGATAATTTTTTAAGATTATGTCTCTTTTTTATGTGTTAGTTTTTGCATAATTTACCTTTTGTTGAATGAACAATCTGTTTTCAACGAAAAAAGTTGTAGAATTTATATTTTTCTAGATAACAATATCTTTATTGATAAAGTATGCTTATGAGTTTTGTGAGAACTTTTTTGCTAAACTTGTAATAATATTGATTTTATTTGCACACTTCCAAATGATGCCTTAAGATTATTGACAAAAGTTTTTAAAGGGGGCTATAGTCTTATATAAATTGATTTATCCATTTCACAATTTATTCAACTATTTATTTTTAGAGAGCAATATGCTTTCTTTTTTTTATGTCAATTTTAGACAAAAGAGGATATTTTTCATAACCAGTTATGTGTTATTGTTTAGTTAGGAAAGGAGTATCAAATGCAAATAAAAAGCAAAGTTTACAATAACACGCTCTATGTGCTTTTGTGTGGCGAATTAGACGAACATTCTGCCACGCATACAAGAATAACGCTTGACAATGTTTTTTCTGGCGGAGATTTTAACCAAATTATTATAGACCTTTCGGAACTTGAGTTTATGGACAGCACTGGCATAGGCGTGCTTATTGGTCGGTATAAAAAAATGAAAGATAGGCACATTCCTATCTATATTTGCAATCCGTCAAAGCAGGCGGAGAAGATTTTTAAGATGACTGGGCTGTATGATATTATGCCTAAAATTGTGTAAAGAGGTGGTGAAAGATGATAAAGAAAAGTAATTTTATGGAAGTAACTTTTAGTGCACTTTCGGTTAATGAAGGCTTTGCCAGACTTTGCGTTGCTGGATTTTGTTTGCAGTTAAATCCAAGTTTGGACGAGATAAACGATATAAAAACTGCTGTGTCGGAAGCCGTGACAAATTGTGTTGTTCATGCTTATCCAAAAATGAATGGCAATGTAACTTTGCGTTGTGAGATTGAGGGCGATGTTGTAAAAATAACTGTTTTAGATAATGGTGTTGGTATAAAGGATATAGAAAAGGCAAGAGAGCCGTTTTTTACCACAAAGCCAAGTGAGGAGCGTAGCGGAATGGGCTTTGCTGTTATGGAAAGTTTTATGGATAAGGTTGATGTTTCTCCAAACAATAATAGGGGAGTTTGCGTTACTATGTACAAACATATTAGCCGTTTGCAAGAGGCGCGTAATGCTTGATAACACTCAAATTTTGGACTTGGTCAAAAGAGCGCAAAATGGTGACCAAGATGCAAAAGAGGTGTTGTTGAAAGAAAATGCTCCACTTATTCGCTGTGTTATCAAAAGGTTTAAGGACAAGGGGATTGAGTATGACGATTTATATCAAATAGGGTGTCTTGGATTTTTGAAGGCATTAAACAATTTTAAGATTGATTATAATGTCAAATTTTCAACCTATGTTGTACCAATGGTGATAGGCGAAATAAAACGATTTATGCGTGATGACGGCGCTATAAAAGTTTCTAGAGTGCTTAAAAGTTTGAATCTTCAAATCAACAAGTTTGTTAATGATTTTTTTTGTAAAAATCAAAGAAGTCCTTCAATTGAGGAAATTGCAAAGCATTTTAATGTTGATGAGCAAGAGGTTGTGCTTGCAATGGAGTCCGCTAGAATGCCAGTATCCTTGTATTCTCCGCTTGAAGATGGTGATGACGGACTTCTTGTTATGGATAGAGTTGAAGGCGAAAGCCAGGGCGATGATATGTTTGAAAACATTGCGTTAAAAGAATTGATACAGCATCTTGACAAACGAGAACAGAAGATTGTTATGCTCCGTTTTTATTTTGACAAAACGCAATCGGAAATTGCAAAAGAGTTGAATATATCTCAAGTGCAAGTGTCTAGATTGGAAAATAAAATTCTTGAAAATTTAAGGAAAAAACTTATATAATGTGTCTATTATGCATGCATAACAACAATATATTGTACTAGTATGCAAAATTATATTTTCGCAAATTCTTGATTTCTGTCTGGTTTAGTTATAATTTTTGGCGCACTTAATTGTCTTTTTACCGCTTTAATTTTAAGAGTTAAATTTGACATTTTTGAATTTGTGGTTTTGTTGTTAGGGGGTGTTGTATTATAAATTTTTTCATTCAATTTGTTTGTTTTGCTATTTTTTTCTATTCTTTTTGACTGTTGCGTTTGTGCTAATTTTTTGTCTTGATTTGCATTGTCGTGTTGTTTTGACTTTTCAATTTGTTGTGCTTCTGTTTGGCTTTCTGTTTGATTTGTTTGCTTTTGATTTGTTATCTTTGTGTTTGCTTTTTGTTTAGCAAAATTTGGTGCTGTTTGGTTTTCTGCTTGAGTTACTGTTTGATTTTGTGTCAAAAATTTTGCTTGATTTTGGCTTTCTATATTATTTGTTCTTTGCAAATTTATTTTTTCTTGCTGTGCTAAATTTTTATTTTGGTGCCGTCTGTGTTGTTGCTCTTGGTGCACAACAGTTTGCTTGTTTTGGTTTGTATATCTTTTAGTGTTTATATTTTTATTTAAATTGGCGTTTTCGTTGTTATTTGTATTGGTGTTTATAAAACTAGAATTTGTGTTTTCCTTTTCTGCAGAGTTTGGATTTTCAATAGTAGTTGTTTGGTCTTTTTCTATAGTTTGCGGTGTAAATGTATTTCTATAACTATCAATATTTTTTGTTATAGGTGCATATGTGTCGGTGTTTCTATTAGGGTTAAAAGGTTCATTTTGATAGTTATAATTATTGGCTGTGTAATCATTTACGCCATAATTGTACCCATAGCCATATTGCTGTGGATAGCCCGCATTGTTTGGATAAAATGGGTAGGCGCGGTTATAATTGTTTGAGTTGTATCTGTAATTATAACCATTGCCTGCAACATTATTGTATCCTCTTGAATAATGATTGTAGTTGCTATAAAGCGGTGGGAGAGGGCGATAGGTGTCAATATTTGGCACAAATCGGATCCCTTGATTTCTTGCTTGTGGGTTGTTGTATTGGTTTTGAGTTGCTTGCTCGGTTGATTGATTGGAATTTTGGGTTGTGTTTTGATTTGAGTATTGATTAGAGTTCTGTGCCGTTTGGTCGGTTGGTTGGTTTACATTTGTGTTGTTTGTTGTTTGTGATGTGCTGTAAATATTTTCAACTTCTTGCAGAGATTGCAAAAGATTTGCAAGATAGGCTTCTCTTTCTTTTAGATTGTTGTTTAATTCTATAAAATTGGAATTTAGTTCTTCAAGGTTGGTGTTTTCAATTTTGTTGTTACGGCTAATTTTGTTGACAGCATTTTTTAATTCGCTTTTAGAATTGTTAAGATAAGTCAAATATTTACTAATGTTTTCGGACAGATTTTTGATTGCGCTTGCTTTGTCATTGCCTAGTCTTATGACATTTTGGTCATACGATTTGATTTGAGAAGTTGTGTCTAAAATTTGTTCGCGCAGAATTTTTTCTGTTTGGCTGTTGTATAGTGAAATGTTTTTTTGCTCAATAATTTTTGAGCCGTTTTCATTTTCAATGTAATCACTTGGAGTGATTGTTCCAACGCCTTCCACAACAGATGATGACAGCACATTTTCAACACGATTCAATTGATTGTTTAATGTCTTGTTGGCTTCTGTATCACTAACTCCGCCACAACCAACCAAAGTTAAGCAAGACAAAAGACAGACAGATGCTAAAATAAGTTTTTTCATAATTTCCTCCTTGCTTTAGTTTGTTTAAAATTTTTTGAAATATTCAAACAGTGTAGCACTTTTTGCTGTAAAGCAAGGTTAAGTTTTTTGATAGTTGAAAAATGATTTTTATGAATGTCTTTGAAGGGGAGAATAAGTTAAGGCAGGTGTTAAGTTGTATATATGTGCAAGTTAAGGCATATAGGTTGTGCTTGATATATGTGGGTCAAAATTTAAGATAGGCAAAATTCAAGTCGGTTAAAATGCAAGATAGGTAAAATTTAAGTCGAGCAAAATGTAAGATAGCAAAGATTTAAGTTAGAAAAATTTGTAAAACATGCAAAGGTTAAAAAAGTGGCCATTATTTTGCGAAGCATGCTTAATAAAAAAAATTAAAAAACCTTTTACTTAAAATTGCGTTTAAAGTTTATCTGTATTGGAAATATATTACAAGAGGTGAAAAATATGGACGAAAAAAAACGCAATGAGGCTTATAACCGCTATGTGAAAGCCAAAATTCCAAAAACAAAACCATGGCCAAGCCTTTTCAATTCTTTTTGGGTGGGTGGTCTTATTTGCTGTCTTGGGCAGGGGATTAATGATTTAATTTTGCTTTGGTTTCCGTCAATGGCAGAGCAAACGGCATGGGCTTACACTTTGATTGTTTTGATTTTTATTGCCTCTTTCTTGACAGGTATTGGTGTTTATGATAAAATTGGCAAGTTTGCTGGTGGTGGCTCAATTGTCCCTATCACCGGTTTTTCAAATTCTATCACTTCACCAGCGCTAGAGTTTAAGCATGAAGGCATTGTGTATGGAATTTTTGTCAAAATGTTTACAATTGCAGGGCCTGTTATTGTTACTGGGGTTGTTGCTAGTTTTGTTGTAGGTGTGATTTATTTGTTTATATAGCCACTAGAAATTCCAAAAGTTTGAATGAGCTAAATGCAAATTTTTGGAAAAGTGAAAAGGGTTTATCGAAGAAATTTAATTTAAACCTAAGTTTTTGCAAAGAGATTTGCAAAATTTTTTTATAAAATTTGTCAAAACACTTGACAAAATTTCGGAGGGGGGGTAATATAGGCTTATAAAAGGAGAGAAAGATGAAAAAGATTTTATTAACATTGCTTGTTCTCGTGCTTATTGTTGGCGCTGGCATTGGTGGGTATTTTATTGGGAAGAGCCAAAATGATGGAGAACTTAGCACAGAAAACAAGGTGACTGAAGCGCAGGTTGTTGAAGTTATCGACAATTGTTGTGAAAGTTTGGGGTGGACGTTTGCTGAAAATTTAGAGTCAAGCGCACAGTTGAGCTTAGCAACGGCAAATCAAAATAACACAAAGAGTGTAAATTCAAATCATGCTGAAGTTTATGAAAGCGACGGAATGTATTATATTGATTCTTATGGAAATTCTATAGAATCTTTAAATAAATTAGCTTTGTTCTTCTCTAAATTTGCTTTATCAACAGATGAAGTTAGAGAAAACACTTTTTATATTTCTTCTGCAAAGGCATCTATGGAAGTTTCACCAGGTAATGTGCTTAATACTGAAGGAATTATGGGTTTTTATTATAGATTAGGATTGACTAAAGCGGAAATATACATATATGATTTTGCTAACAATCGTTTGGCATATTCAATTATTGTTGAAATTAATACGCCTTATACCATAAGCATTTTTACAGATCATGTTGCAAGTCCATCGGGAATTATTGATGGATATCAATATGTGGAACTTAAGATGGATCCGGATACTGAGCAAGTTTATCAATATACAAAAGTGTGGATGGAAACTGAACCTGTAAGTCAAGAGCCTGATTGGGTAGGGCCTCAATTTCAAGATTTTGCAGATGCTCAGTTGGAAGATATTTATCGTTTAGCTTTTCTTCAATGCAATATAGATGATGATTATTTAATTAAGATGCGCAAAGAAGACCTTGAAACTGAAAATGTTTATACATTTGATATCTTAAAAAATATGATATTGAGTGCAAGAGATGAAATAGTTGAGGTGAACTTTAGCAATTCTCAAGCAGACTATATCGAAACTGATGTTATGGAAC
Source organism: uncultured Clostridia bacterium (assembly GCA_944349915.1). GTDB lineage: Bacteria > Bacillota > Clostridia > Christensenellales > UBA1242 > Caccovivens. The sequence continues at coordinate 7,118 of CALVNU010000046.1, forward strand.
AGGTTTTCTTAGCATTGGGCTATAAAATAATAGCAGAATAAAAGTTGATTTATCTTCACAAAAAAAGTTATCTTGACGGATAACTTTTTTTGTTTAAAAACCGTTTGTTAGGACAATAAAATATAAAGCAAACAGATTTAGGAGCTTTATGAAGAAAAATCAGACGGTAAAATTTAGAAATAAGCCAAGAATTGTGGGAAGTTATTCAATTGTAGGGCCAAAAGAAGGTAAGGGGAATTTTGCGCCTTACTTTAACTATGTTATGCAGGACGAT
>CALVNU010000047.1 GCA_944349915.1 uncultured Clostridia bacterium
TAAAACAAACACCAGAAATGTTGCCTGTGCTTAAAAAAGCAGGCGTTGTAGATGCTGGTGGTAGGGGTATTATTGTTATATTTACTGGGTTTTACAAACTTTTGATAGGAGAAGAAAATTTTGAACTTAGTTTTGAAGACGAAAAGAAACCTCAAACTGTTGATGATGTTATTGCGGACATAAACAACCTAGGAGATATTCAATTTGGTTACTGCACAGAATATATGATTATCAATATGAAGAAAAAGACTACAGAAGCCGATATTGATAAATTGCGTGAAAAACTTATGGCTATTGGTGATTCCGTTATTTGTATTGGGGACCTTAGTCTTGTCAAAGTCCATGTTCACTCAAACGAACCAAACAAGGCTCTTGAATATGCTCTTGAACTTGGCGAACTTTACAACCTTAAGATTGAAAATATGTTAGAACAAAACAGAGAACTTAAGAAAAAAGCGCTTGTTCAAGAAATCACAAAGGAAATTGGAATGGTTGCTGTTGCTCCAGGCGATGGAATTGCAAACATTTTTAAAGATTTGGGGGTTGACCAAAACATTGTTGGTGGCCAGACCATGAACCCTAGCGCAGAAGATATTGCCGCTGCTTGTGATAAAGTTCCTGCAACAAATGTTATTGTTTTTCCAAACAACAAAAATATTGTGCTGGCTGCCGAGCAGGCAAATGATTTGACAAGCAAAAATTTGATAGTTGTGCCTACAAGGTCTGTGCCGGAAGGCATTGCTGCAGCCCTTGCTTTTAATCCTGATGGTTCGGTAGAGGAAAATTCTGAAAGCATGAAAGAAGCAATCAAAAATGTACGCTCGGGCTCTGTTACTTATGCAGTTAGAGACACACATGTTGACGGATTTGACCTTGCTGTTGGCGAAATCATTGGACTTGATGATAAGGCAATTTTGGCGAAAGGAAAACTTGTTGGCGAAACCACCGCAAAATTGATAGAAAAGATGATGGATGATTCTATTATGAATATCACTCTGTTCTATGGTGAAGATATTCGCGAAGAAGAAGCAAATGCGCTGGTTGAAACATTAAGCAAAAAATACCCAGAAGTTGAAGTAAGTGCTGTTTATGGCGGTCAACCTGTATATTATTACCTTGTAAGTGTTGAATAATAAGTGAAGGTGAAATATTTTTAAATAGAAGACTTAATTTTTATTAAGTCTTTAAGTGTGTCGAAAAATTTACAGGCTGTAGAAAAACAAGCGAGACAATTCTCGAAAAATGCTCAAAGCCAGGAGTTTAGTGCCTATAAATGACTGGCGTTTTGCAGTAAACAAAGCAAGAAAAATTATTAATCAATTTTTTGGTCGCGCCGTTTGCCTAAAGTCTAGAGACTTAATTTTTATTAAGTCTTTTTTTTAACCTTTATAACTCGGTTAAAGATAAATCTTTTTTTAATTATCTTTTTAACAATCTTTTTTATATAAATGTTTTTATTGTGTTGTCATAATTTTGATTATTTCTATAACGCAATTTTTTAGTTTAAACAATTTTTTGATTAAATTTTCTTATTTGTTTGCTTTTTTTGATAAATTTGATAATATATTTTTATGAGACTTGACAAAATTGTTGCAGAAAAATTGAACTGCTCAAGGGCAAGGGCGCAAGAATTGATAAAATCTAGCGCAGTGTTTGTTAACAAAAAAGTGCAAACAAAGGTATCATTTGAAGTTAAACAGGAAGAAATCGAAATCAAACAATCAAAAATGTATGTATCGCGTGGCGCTTACAAGTTGTTGGGGGCGACTGCAAAATTTAATATAAACTTAAAGGATAAAGTTGTGCTTGATATAGGCGCGTCCACTGGCGGATTTACTCAAGTTTGTTGCGAACAGGGGGCAAGCAAGGTCTATGCTTTAGATGTTGGCAGAAGTCAACTTGACAACGCTTTAAAGTCAAACCCATCGGTTGTAGACATAGAAAACACCGATTTTAGAGATATTAAAAAGGGTCAATTTGATGATGTAAATTTTATCACTGGCGACCTCTCTTTTATTTCTTTACGCCATATTTTCCCAAAAATTGTGGAACTTTTCGGCAACAAAATTGAAATTTGTATGCTTTTTAAACCACAATTTGAATGCGGAGTGCAGATTGCAAAAAAGTTTAAAGGTGTGGTGCTTGATAAGGCTGTGCATAAAAGTCTGCTCCATGATTTTTATATTTATCTAGAAAGTTTAGGTTTTAAAGTGTCTGGCATCTATCCATCTTCTATTCGAGGTAAAGAGGGCAATATTGAGTATTTGATATATCTAAACGGCAGTCAATGTTTTGATAAAAATATAGACAAATTGGTTGATGAGGCTTTTTTGATGAAGAGATAAAAAGTGGATAATGCTTGAAAAAGAAATGTTATTAAAACAGTAAGTAAAAATAAGATTATTATTAAAAAACTAGATTTTTATTAAAATATATTATAAAAAACATTAAAAACATCAAAAAACTTTTAAACAAAAATAATGAAATTAAAAGAAAATTTGCCAAAATCGACATTTTTTTCAATCAAAAACAGCAAAAAAATAAAAAACACGCTATAAAAGCGTGCTTTTTTCTTATCAAAATCAATTTATTGTTCTTGAAATTGTTGCGGTCGGATACAACGGAATGTTCTGGAACCCTGGACATGACGATGCTGGCTCTGGTGCTTGGCAAGGTGGGATTACAGGATATCCATAACTTGGAATTAACAAATCCACCACAGATACAACTTTTATTATCACTTGAATGCACCCAGTTACTGTAAATGTGTTTTCTGCTGTGTATGCTCCGATTGAACTTGTAAACAACGCATTTGCAGTGATGTTTACAGGTGAGAGTGATGGCTGTGGCACAAATAATACCACGCTCTTTGCAACTGTTAAAGTTGAAGTTGCTGTGCCTATCACGCCATTTGCATCTCTATATGTTACCGTTACTGGAATGGTTAGTGTTAAACTTACATTCGCATAGTTTGGAGTTTGCTCTATTCTGTCTATTGTTATGTCGGAAACGGTTACTGTTGAGAGTGCGGTGTTCTGTGCAGAAATGTAGGTTAATGGTGGTGTGGGTGATGCTGGATTAAAGTTTGAAACTGGCAGTATAATTCCGCTTTCTGTTGTTTGGCTTACGCAAGCGTCAAAAACTTTTGTTGTTTCGATAAGTACTTTTTCACAAATTCCGTTTAATCCGTTTCCTCCTATTGGACCCGGTCTGTTTGGATTTGTATTGTTAATGTAAAAAGACATTTTAACCTCCCTATCTTTTTGCGCTATCGAGAAAACTCTCTTGTGATTTTAAATGCGAGGGGCAAAGCATTGATGCACGCATTTAGAAAAATCAACTATTTTAATATATGCTTGCAAGGTGATTTGTGTTAAAATGACATTAATTCTTTTTTTTGTTGATTTTTTTATTAAAGTGTGATATATTCTTAAAGAACTTAATTTAAAGGAGATTTTTATGATTATTGAAAATGCGTTGCTCCGTATGGACGAACTAAAAAAAGAAATTGATTTTATAAAGGAGTGTCTTTGACTACGCAGGAGGACAAAACAAAATCAAACAACTTGAAGAAGAACAGTTGTCTCCCGATTTTTATCTTAATCAAAAAAGAGTGCTTGAAGTTGGAAGAAAAATTAAAGAGGTAGAACATAAAATTAACCTTATCAAAAATTTGCAAACAAGTTTTTATGATACGCAGGCTTTGATAGAACTTTTTCAAGAGTTTGGCGACCAATCTTTAGAAAGCGAGATTGAAGAAAGTTTACATCTTTGTGAAGAAAAGGTGGAAAAGGCAAAAATAGAAACGCTTTTGTCGGGGAAATATGATAGTTATGATGCTATTGTAACCTTGCATTCGGGAGCGGGTGGAACAGAAGCGTGCGACTGGACAGATATGCTTTGGCGTATGTACAAAATGTATGCCGACAAAAACGGGTGGAGTGTTAAAGTTCTTGATAGTCTTGATGGTGATGGTGCCGGGCTTAAATCTATCACATTTGAAGTTGTCGGCGAAAACGCGTACGGCTTTTTAAAATGCGAAAAGGGTGTGCATAGACTTGTTAGAATTTCACCTTTCGATGCCAACGCAAGAAGGCATACATCTTTTGCAAGTGTTGAAGTTATGCCAAAAATTGAAGAAAAACCAGACATTGAAATAAAGCCAGAAGACCTTAAAATAGACACCTATCGTTCTTCGGGAGCAGGTGGACAGCATGTCAACAAAACAGAAAGCGCGATAAGAATAACCCATATTCCAACAGGCATTGTGGTGGCTTGTCAAAATGAGCGTTCTCAACTTCAAAATCGCGAAGTGGCAATGCAAATGCTTTATTCAAAACTTGTCGAACTTCAAGAAGCAAAAGAAATGGAAGAAATGGCGCAGGTGCGTGGAGAAATAAAAAAGATTGAATGGGGAAGTCAAATAAGAAGTTATGTTTTTTGCCCGTACACTCTTGTAAAAGACCACCGAACTGGCTATGAAGAGCCAAACATACAATCGGTTATGGACGGCAACATCCAAGAATTTATAAATGAATATTTAAAAAAGACTAGCGCAAGCAGATAAAACTATCTGCTTTTTTGTTAAGGTAAAATCAAAATTATTTATATAAATTTAAACTTATACCAAAGCAAAAAGTTGATTTTCTTATTCTTGTTTGCTATAATTGATTTACATGAATTATTATAAAAGAATGGAGCAAAAATTTTCTGCCCTTAAAAATAAAAAAGATGTAATTATCCTTGCTATTGAATCTTCCTGCGATGAAACAAGTGTTGCAGTCGTCAAAAATGGCAGGGAAGTTTTGTCAAACATTGTGGCATCTCAAATTGATATTCACAGACGCTTTGGTGGAGTTGTGCCAGAAGTTGCTTCAAGAAACCACATCCTTGCAATCTCAAACCTTTTTGAAGAAGCCTTGGCTGTGGCGGATATAGATAAAGCGGATATAGATGCTGTGGCTGTAACTTATGGTGCAGGGCTTATTGGTGCGCTACTTGTTGGTGTTAATTTTGCCAAAGCGCTTGCATATAGCCTTGATATTCCTTTAATTGCAGTAAGCCATGTTTATGGACATATTTGTGCAAACTATATTTCCCATCAAAAATTGTCTCCGCCTTTTGCATGCCTTATGGTGAGTGGTGGACATACCGCAATTTTGCAGGTTGAAGATTATTTTGCTTTCAAACTTGTTGGAAGCACGGTTGATGATGCGGTTGGAGAATGCTTTGACAAAGTTGCAAGAGTGCTTGACCTTCCTTACCCAGGAGGGCCAGAAATTGACAAACTTGCAAAGCAAGGACAAAATATTTATCATTTTTCTGTGTCAAATGCATTAAAAAACACTTACAATTTTTCATTTTCTGGAATAAAAACGGCGGTTGTGAATTTTGTGCATAACAAAATGCAAAAAAATGAACAGATAAACAAGGCAGATATCGCCTGCTCTTTTCAAGAAGCCGTTACCGAAGAATTATGCGAAAAAGCCGTCAAAAATGCTGTTGAGAGCAAAACTGGAAAACTTGTTGTTGCTGGCGGAGTAGGTGCAAATTCAAGGCTTAAAGAAAAACTTTTGGCAAAATGCAAAGAAAATGGTGTAGACTTTTATGCACCTGTTTTAAAATATTGCACAGACAATGCGGCCATGATAGGCTCTGCTGGATATTTTATGATGAAAAAAGGCTTGGGGCTTGCAGATATCAACTTGACAGCCAAAGCCAATGTAGAACTTTGATTTTAAAATTTTTATAAAACAAATCAATATGATTTTTACAAATATATAAACACATCGTGAAAATATCAACCTTTAAAAATAAAAGTTAAATAAATGTTTAAAAAAGGAGTTTTATGGAACTTTTAGCACCCGCTGGGAATTTTGATAAACTTGTAACCGCCGTCCATTTTGGAGCAGATGCTGTATATTTTGCAGGAAAAACCTATGGACTGCGTGCATTTGCAGGCAATTTTGATAATAACGAAATAGAAAAAGCCATGACTTTTTTACATTCTTTGGGCAAAAAAGGCTATGTTACTTTAAATATTGTTGCAAATGATAGCGATTTTAAAAATATTGATGAATATTTAAATCTTCTTCTCAAGGCTAAGGTTGACGGTGTTATTGTAAGTGATACCGGCATGATTTATTATATACGCCAAAATTTTCCAAGTTTAAATGTGCATGTGTCAACACAAGCAAATGTTAACAACAGTTATTCTGCCAAGTTTTATGCCGACCTGGGCGTTACAAGAATTGTGCTGGCTAGAGAACTTAATCTTTCACAAATCAAAGAAATTGCAAACGCTGTTGGCAACAGGGTAGAACTTGAGGCTTTTGTGCATGGCGCAATGTGTATTTCATATTCTGGCAGATGTTTGCTTTCAAATTATATGACAGGCAGAGATTCAAATCGTGGCGCTTGTGTACAGGCTTGCAGGTGGAACTATACAATTAGAGAGGTCAACAAAACGGAAGAATTTCCAATTGAAGAAGATGAAAGAGGAACATATATTTTAAACTCAAAAGACCTTTGCATGATTGCTCATTTAAAAGAACTGGAAGAGGCGGGAGTGACTTCTCTTAAAATTGAAGGAAGAATGAAATCGGATTATTATGTTGCTTCTGTTGTAAACGCGTATAGGCGAGCGCTTGACAATAAAAATGATATCAAAACGCTTGAGTTGGAACTTGAAAAAACAAGCCACAGAAGATATACCACCGGATTTTATTTTAACAGTGATGACAAAGAATTTTTGCAAACTTCAATGCCAATCCAAACTGCCGAATTTACTGCCAAGGTGGTGGAAAAAAGTTGCAACGGATATGTTAAAGTTGAAATGAGAAATCGCTTTAAAAAGGGTGATGAACTTGAAATCTTGTCTCCCAATAGCAGTTTTTTGAAGAAAATTAAGGCGGAAAGCATTGTAAATAGCAAAGGGGAAGAAATTGATGACTGCAAACTTGTGCAAGAAGTGGTTACAATAAATTGCCAATATCCTGTTGAAGAGGGTGATATTTTAAGAAAAGCAAATTGATTATCTAGATTTTTAGCAAAATTGTCTTTAGTCAATTTAGCAATCAAAGTATTTAAAATATCTTGCTTTTTAGTATAATATTTTAAAAGGAGTTATTATGAAAGAAATTGATTTAAAAACATGGAAACGCAAGGATATTTTTCATTTATATTATCAATATGATATCCCGCAAATTTCACTTTGCACACCTTTAGATGTTTCAAGAGTGTATAAATTTGCCAAATCAAAAAATTTGTCTTTCTATTTTTGTTTGTGCCATGTTTTTTACACCGCGCTTTTAAAATTTGAAGAATATATGATTCGCATGGTTAATGGCAAAA
>CALVNU010000048.1 GCA_944349915.1 uncultured Clostridia bacterium
TCTAGCCACACATCTTGCTTTGTAAGGTCACACACAATTCGGCCATTCTCAAGAGTAACCACTCTTGTTTTTGCATATTTGGTTGCAGTTATGCTTTGAGAAACAGTGGAAGCAATCACATTTTCATTTTGAGAAACCGCAAGAATAGCAAAGTTATATTGTCCACTCGACAAACTAATAGTTTTTAAGTCATAGTTTGTGTTAACTGTGGTAATTGATTGCGCTAGGTCTTCCCCTCCTTCTTGCCAGTAACTAATTATATAATTTGAAGGAGTTGTTCCTGTTGGTGTCGAACCCCTTGACCATCTCCATGAAAGACGGCTATAGGAAATATCGGCTCCAGAAATGCTGTTTAGTTTTATAAGTTGAAAACTTGATTTGTTGTAAGTGTAAATGTTTCCACTTTCTTCGGCAACTCGATAAATGTCTATTGTGAATGAGCCACTTGTGATTGATTGTGCAAGGTTGTTTATGCTTAGCGCATAACTTTTAAACACATTGTTGTCGCGCTCATCATTATAACTTGGCAAAGATGTCTTGAATGATTGAGAGTTTGCGTCCCAATAACCAGCAATCACAATTTCGTTGTCAATAAAAATGTTTTTATTTCTTCCGCTACCAGAAGATAAAACAATGTTTAGTCCGCTTGTTGAAAGCCCTGTCTCTTGCGGAAGTTGTTTGATAATTATATAATCTTGAGCACTTGACAGGCGATATTTAAAGATCATGTCTTGCTCTTCAATCTTAAAGTTTAATTGATATGCCAAATAATCAGAATTTAGCGAACCTTCAATTCTGTTTGCAAAAGAAATGTTGTATGTTCCGCCTTGCGTAAGCCCAAGTTGTGTTGAAATTTGATATAGATAATAGGTGTAAGTTTGTGCATCCACTTTGGTTGGATTAAAACTATAAACTTCCCCCAACTCATCTTTAACAACAAATTCAATATTTGATGAATTTGAAGGTATGGAAAAAGTGATTTTTCCGCGTCCGTCCGTTGTGATATTGCTTATTGCTCCTAGTTTTGTTTCCGCAATTTCATATTTTGTCAAATTTGACAAAGAAACAGAAGTGGAGTCAATAACCAAGAGTTCAAGGTCAACATTGCCACTAACACCTTCAAGGAAAGCACTTAGGTCAATAGTTTCAAGATTTCCTGTTAAAGCATATTGATAATACTGTGCTGGAGCATTTGCAATTTTAAGTTTTACAAGCAAGGTGTCTTTGGCAAATTCACCTAAATTTACAGCCAAAGTTCCGTTTGAATTTAATGAAGCACTAACAATATTTGAATTTCTGGTGATTGTAAAGGCTGTTATTTCTGCAGACACGCTGTTTGTCTGTTTTGCTTTTATGTACACCATATTTTCGCCTTCATTTGTCAAGAGAGAAGAAGAAATTGACAAAGTAAAATATGAATCTGCAAGCGATATCGAGCAGTCTGCATAAGGTCTGTCAACTGTAAGGTTTTCAAACGCAACTGTCTCTGTTGAATTTATATAAACATCAAAAGAAACATCGCTTGACCAAATATCTTCAAACTTTATAACCGCTTTGCTTGTAAGTTGCTGTTCAATAAGGTCGCTTGAAGTGCCTAAAATAGAAGAAACTTCTCCCGCTCCAACCGCCTGCACTTTTTTGGTTGAAAATCTTTGACTTGCATTGCCATAGTTTGTCAAAGTTGGCAAGGTGATTTGACAAGGGGTAAGTGATGCCTCTACCGTAACATAGACCTGTCCATAATTAAAAGTTGTGCCAATCAAACTTTCAAGTTGGTCAAGAGAAATTGATGTTTGCTTGTAAGAATTGATTTCAAATTGAGTGCCGTTTGCTTCCACTTTTATATTGTAAATCACATTTTCTTCTTGCCATGACTGGTAAGGATTTTGCCAAGAAATTGTTTCGTCTTCAATTTGCCCGTTTAATTCTTTGTCTGCAACATTTGTCAAAACAATGTTAAAAATATCGGAATTTACATAATAAATTTGAACATTTTCGCCATTTGAGGCAATAAATTGCACAGATAAGGTGTAAGATTCTTCCAAATAAGTTGCAAGGTCAATCAATATAGTTGAAGAACCCGGCGTGAAACTTATTTCCGAATTGTTAACCAAAATTTTTTGAATTCTGCCAACATCGGACTCTTTTGTTATAGTCAAGCCTATTTGCCACTCTCCGCCATTATCTATCAATCTTGCAGAAGAGAGCGCACTAAGTTTTGCAATTTCAATTTTGTTTGAAGCAGAAGAATTTAGATAACTTGGATTTTTTGCAATAACATAAAATGTCATGTTTTGTGTTGTCAAATTGCCACCGTTTAAAACTTGACTTAAATATATGCTTGACCCGCTGTAATCTTCCGCCACAAGAGTGTTGTTGTTATACACATCGTATACTGTGCCAGAACCAACAGCGTCCCAACTTAAAATATTTTGGCTGTCGCCCGCATCAAAGGAAAGTTTTGTTGATGGCATTTTTGCAATTGAAAGTTCTGTTTGCAGTGCCACGGTTGTTGCCACCGCCGACTGTAGATAAAGCACTCCACCCGCTTGATAAGGCTCAACATAGGCAGACAGTCCAACTTTAATGCCTGTTGCTTGAGCAAACTCGTTTGCAAAAGATTGATTGTTTAAAAATTCATCAAGTTTATCTTGCAAGTTAAAAGACCTATCGTTTGTGTCTGTAAAGAACCTAATTGTTCTATTTCCGCTTGGAACTTGAAGCTCAACTTCAACAAAATATTTTTGGGTGTTTGAATTTGTATCTTCAATAGAAATAATTTCATTTGCAAAAGCAAGATTTGTTGGTTTTGAAATTCTTTTTACTTCTATCGCAGAAGTCCCACTGCTCAAGTAATAGTTGTTGCCCTCTTGTTGTTTTGCAACTGCATAAGCAGAAATGGTGCAATTTTCTCCTTGATTTATCAAGTTGATTTGTGCCCCGTTGTCTGCATTTGCCTTATACCCGTTGATAAATATTTCATAATGGTCAACATAGATATCGTCTGAACCACTTGAGACTATCAAGTTTTCTGCAATTTTTTCTCCATATTCACCTTCTATGCCAAACAGTGCTTCACTGCTGTAACTTTCTTCTGTTTGATAGGAAGGAGATGCAATACGAATTATATTTACAACTGCAGGTTTTGACTCTGTGTGCAAAGTTGAGTCATAACCAGTTCCTGCGCTTGCCACAACTTCAAGTTTGTAAGTTTTTTCTTGAGTAAAAGTTTGATCTATAAGTTCTCTCGTAAAACTTTCGCCGTCTTGCATAACATCAAAGGAATCTATTTCTTCGCCGTCAAGTAAAATTGAATAATGCCCTGCATACTGCACATTGTTTATAACTACGCTAAACTTTCCTTCACTTTCAACAAGCAAAACCTCTGGGGTTTCAATTTGCTCATAAACTATTATATTTTCTTCCAAAATTCCGGTTGCGTTTGCAAAATTACTGTCAAGATATTGGTCGACATCTTTGCTTACTGCAGTTACTTGAACCAGATAATATCCAAAGGTTAATGGTTGATTAAGGCAAAGGCCGTCTGTTGTTTCTGTAAGATAAAATTCTTCATTCTCTTGATTGCTGTCTGTTTTGTAAATGGTGTATTGATAAGACACCTCTCCATCAACTTTGTTCCAACAATATTGCCCATTTTCGCGAGTAGCCACTGTTGGAGCGCTCAAAATCGTTAACACTTTTATGCCGAAACTGTTTAAACTCAACCCGTCTTCTCGCAATGCCTCAATTTCTATTGTGTAAGTGTTGCCTTCTGGAGATATTTGACTTAAGTTTTCAAATGTTATTTCTGTGTTTTGAGAAGAAATTTGATATTCAAATTCAACATCTTGATTGTTTACTTTGACTTTAAAACTATCTGCAAATTCAACATTTGGGAAAGTTAAGATTGACTTATTTGCATTTTCTTGACTAAACGCATGCGTTATGTTTGAAATTGAACTTAATTTGTATACTTTTTGACTGTAAGGCGCAGAGTTTAACACTCTGTTGGTTTGAGTTTCGCCTTGAACATAATATTTAACGCCAGTGCTTGAGTCGTCTGCGGTAGGAACAGAATAAATTTCAAGACTGTTTTCTCCCTCTTCAAAATATGACGCTTCAATCGTTATCTGTTTAGAATCTGTAATGTTTACAATTTGACTATAAGACCCCACAACAATTTTACAGTTCTCTATATATTCATCAATTGTGTTGTCAAAATTTATTGTAACACCGTCTGTGCTGTAAGTGATTTGTGGTTCTAGTGAAGTAAGTTTTGCAAAAACAAAGGATTGCCCGCTTGAACTGTTTAGATAAAGACTGTCTCCTACCTTTCCGCCAAGCGATTGAATTGAAATGTTGTATAGGCCAGGCCTAAGTTCGTCAAGATATTCTCTTTGCCCACCTTGAATAATTTTTTGTCCACTGATTTCATTGTCTATTCCAGTCCAATTAACAATATAGCCATTTGTGTTTTGGCTGTCATTGACTATAAGATAACCGTCTGCAGAGCGGTATTCAAATGTTGGGTCTACAGAACGCAATTTGTTTAATGTATAAATTGACGAAGTTTGAAGCAAACTGTTATTTCTGTCTTTTGCAACAATTTCAACAGTGATTTCTCTGCCGTTGGCAAAGCGAGCAAAATCATAGGTAAATCTTGCAGAAGTAAGTGATTGATTGTTAACTTTGAAGCCATTTATGACGACATCATAGATTGCATCTTCTGTATGATTCCAAGACAAAGTTGCTTGCTGGTCTAAAAATGTTGACGAAACCTCAAGGTTTAGACCTTCCACAACACTTATATAGTCATAAACAACAGTTTGCTCTGGTGAAATTTCCGATGCAAGCACATGTTTTTCCTCATTAGCAACCGCTTGAATGCGCACTTTATAACTTCCAAAATCAATGCTATTTCCGCTAAAACTAAAAGAATTGGTTGAAACAATGTGTTCTCTTGTGTCGCCAATATAGACGATGTATCCTTGCGCCTTGACAATTTCTTTGCCGTTATTAATATAACTCTCTTCCCATGAAAGCGTGCCATCTAGAGAAATCTGCAAATTTTGCGGATAACTAAATTGATAATTTACATTGACTTCGCATTGAGCAATGGTCTGTTGATTGTATTTGATAAACACAAGCGTTTGTCCGCTCTCGGTTGCATTAAGCGCCGAATTTGAATAAGTTAAAACTCCTTCGTTTGAAAACTCAACCGAAACCGCGTCAAGAGAAACACCTGTTAAAGAAAGTTGTTCACTTAAGTCAATAGATTGCCCTACATTTATTGTATAGTTCTCTTCTTGAAAACTGCCATAAATAGACGCTGGCTGTACGCAAGCGCTTAAACCAAATAGCACACATATTGAGAAAACAAAAAGTGTTATGTATTTTTTCAAGAAGAACCTCCTCTTTTTAAAATTAAAAAGCATATTCTTTTAAGTATATATTTAATATTTACATATTAACACTTTTTACCACAAATTTGCAAACGATTATAAAAGAAAACTTAAAACTGCAATTATAAAAATTGAAAAATCAATTTAAAAAAACACATTTTTGTTTTTTCAAAAAAAATAAGTTAAAAATAAATAAAAATTAAAAAATAAGAAAAATCAATGAAAAATTATTTTACCAAAATAATATCCCCATCAAAATCAAAAATTGAGCAACTTTTCTTGGCAAAATTGATTGCTTAATAAAAATTGCAAACTTAAGATATAAACTTTTAAAAAATAGGTTAAATATTTGCCTTTTCTTCCTTTGATAAAAAGGTAAAATTAGTCATCATTTTGATAAAATTTTGGCATACAGTAAAATTCTTTTTGCTCTAAATAATTAAAACTATTTGAAATTTTATTGATTTTTACATAAAAACAATGCAATTTTTGATATTTTTCTTTAAATTTTTTATTGATTTCATTTTTACCATATTTTCCATCACCAATAACAAAATGCCCTAAATGTGCAAGTTGAGCACGAATTTGATGTGTTCGACCTGTCAACAACTGGCATTCCACAAAACTGGAAGAAGTTTTGTTTTTTAAAGTTTTGAAAATTGTTTCAATTTTTTTGCCATCTTTAACCGGCCTGTCAACAATTTTAACCCGCCCCTGTTTTGAGTCTTTAATAAGATATGCCCTTTCACATTGACCTGTAAAATTTGTTTGCCCATAAACCTCGGCAATATATTTTTTTGTTATCCAACGATTTTTAAAACACTCAAGAAGAGCCTGTTGCATTTGCAGGTTTTTTGCCAGCAAAACAAGACCTGTTGTGTTTCTGTCTAGCCTGTGCACTGCGTATGCCGAAAATTTGTCTGCAAGTCCGTCTTTTCCTTCAATTTCTTGATTTAGCGATTTGTTGACAACAATCAAATTGTCATCTTGATAAATTATAGAAGATTTATTTTCTGGTTTGTCATCAATAAAAATTTCTATTTTATCGCCCGCCAGCACTGCCAAATTGTTTTTTACCCGCTTATTGTTGATTTTTACATCTTTTTCTCTCAACGCTTGAAAAATTTGGTTGTATCTCACACCGCTTTTTCCCAAAATATCTGCCAACTTGCCATTTTGAGTTGCAATCACTTCAATTTTTTTCATGTCTTTATTTTACAATAAAAAACTGCAAGCGCGTTAGCATTTTTCGCAATTTTCTTGAATAAAATATAAAAAACTTTTAAGGAGAGATTATGAACGAGTGTTTATTACTTGAAAATTATCAAAATCTTGAAATCAAGGGCGCAAAAAAAATTGTTAGCGCAACCGCCAATCAAACTGTGGTTGAAACGGAAACTAAAACTATTGTGATTTCTGGTTCTAATTTGGAAGTTGTCAAACTTGACCTAGATAACCTTGTTGTGTGTCTAAGCGGAAATGTTGCCAACATCAAACTTTCTTCTGGCGAGAAGAAAATCGGTTTGCTCAAAAGGATTTTTAAATAATGCTTTATCCTTCTCTTGACCAGCCAATTGTTTTTGTTATACTTTTTTGTGCGGGCATTATTGGCGGAATATTATGTTTGCTATGCCAAATTTGCGTAAAAAAAGTAAAAAAATACAAATTTTTATGTCAAATTTGCTATTTTTTTACAATTTTAGCTATAACTTTTATTTACACAGTCTTCAATTTGATTGCAAATTATGGTCAATTTCGAGTTTATACCATCCTTTCTTTTTGTCTAGGAATGATTGTTTTTAATTTTTTCACAAAAAAACTGTGGACAAAACTTAAAAATAAGTGTTATAATTTTAGAGATG
>CALVNU010000049.1 GCA_944349915.1 uncultured Clostridia bacterium
TAGGCAAATTTTATTCCGCTCAATTTGAGTGTGATAAACTTGAAACTGGAGAACAAAGCGACAAGACGGGGACTGTTATATTTAAACTTTTTGGTATCATTCCAATAAAAAAAGTTAAAGTTGACATTTTGCCCGAAGAAGATGTCTATATCGGTGGCGTTCCTATTGGGCTCAATATTTCAACAAACGGAGCAATCGTTGTTAGCAACACAATCATAGATTCTCAAACGGGCAAGGTGGCTTCAAACAAAGTGTTGAAAAATGGCGACATAATTTTAAAAATAAATGATAGGTCTGTTTCGTCTGCATCCGAACTTGAAGAATTCTTAAACAACAATTTAGATGCAAAAACTTTTACAATAGAAATTTTAAGGCACAATAAATTGAAAACATTAACATTCAACTGCATAAAAAATAAAGACAACAAAAGTCTAGGGGTTTGGGTTAAAGACGATTTATCTGGCATTGGCACTTTAACTTTTGTAAAGCCAGACCAAAATTTTGTTGCTCTAGGTCATCCCGTAACAGATGCAAGTGGTGAAAACAACATTCCATTAAAAGATGGAAGTGTATATGGCTGTTCTCTTCTCGGTATTGAAAAAGGACAAATCAACAATCCTGGGCAACTAAAGTGCCTTTTCACACAAACGCAGAAAAATGGAACTATCACAAAAAACACAAAATTTGGTATTGTTGGAAAATATGATGACACATCACAAGTTGTTGATAGCAACCTTACAGCCAAAATAGGTGGACGGTTGAGCGTTAAACCTGGCAAGGCAAGCATTATTTCAAGCGTTAGTGGAATTCGCGAAGAATATGAAATCGAAATCATCAAAGCCAACTACCAGTCTACCGAAGATGATAAAAGCATGGTCTTTCGCGTTACCGACCAACGACTTATAGAACTTACAGGAGGGATAGTCCAAGGCATGAGCGGTTCACCAATTCTGCAAAACGGAAAAATAATAGGCGCCGTAACTCATGTATTTATCAAAGACCCAACAAAAGGTTATGGAGTTTATGCCGATTGGATGCTAAAAGAGATTGAAGAACAAATTTGACAATAACAATAAATCACACAAAGAGTTGGATAAAAAATTAAATAGCATAAAATCGTCCATTATATTGAAATACAAGTTAGATAAATTTGAAATCTAAATTTGAAGAGACTAAATTGAATAAATTAATTAAAATTTAGACAAAAATTAAGTTGATTAACTTAAATAACTTATCTAAACTTAAACAAACTTGATTATAAAAAAGTAAACCACAATAGGTTTACTTTTCTATTCTTTTATTGATTTTATTAATTATTTACATTAACGGAAGGACTAGTTAAGCAGTGCAGAAGCAACCAAGAATAATAAACAGTGATGCTATGCGATAGCATAGGAAATTCGATAGAATTTCAAAAATTTTATGCTAATAAAATTTTTACATCACGCGGGTTGTAGTTTATAATAAACTTTCTTTCATTGCATAAGTGACTGCTTAACGCAACGCTTGTCATTTATATAATTTGTTGTTTACAATTAGTATTTCCTATATTGCAGACTTATAGTCCTTTTTGTAATTTTTACAAAACTTGTTTGCATTTAAAAACTTCGCACTTATATCTGGCTTTTCAATTTTTGGTTTTTGTAAAGCAGTTTTTGTTCTAATATTATTTTTATTTCCAGTGCCTTACAATAAGCGACCTTTGAATAAGATAAGAAGCAGGCAATGCTATAATTATCAAAACAATAGGCAAAATTAATGTTGTTGCATACAAAGCAAAATTTGTTGTATTAAGCCCAAAAATAAAATTCAAACCAATAACCACACCTATCACCAAAGCAGTATAACCTAAGAGTGCCCAGAAAGACATCATTTGTTTTGGTATCCAACTTGTGTGATATTTATAGTTATAAAATTTTACAGCAACAACAATCAATTGTAGGGCAGGCAACAGAATATACAAAAAGTTGAAAGTTGCATTTAAATTGCTGGTATAATGGAAAATCAAAAATATAGATGCCGAAGCAATTGCAAGTAAAAAGAAGACGATTAAACTTTGATAAAAAGCCAATTTGTTGGTATTATGTTTTACATCAACATTGTTTCTTTTATATTCATTAAATTCAATGTTTTGTTCTTTATAAAATTGAGAAAGGTCTTGGTAATCATACAGCATATCATCGCGCAATTCTTCATCTTGAACAGTCTTTGTTTTAGAGTAAAGTTGCGAGATAATTTCTTTATGAGATGGGTCGATTTTTACATCGCGTTTTGGAGGAGGCAAGGTTTCTTCTCTTTCTTGTTGAACAATTTTAAGCCTTGGAGGTTGAATCTTTCTTGGTCGAACCTCTTCTGTAATTCTGTGGGTGATAAATTTTCCATCGTCGGTAACAACTTGCTCGACTGGCTTCTCTTGAAAATAAGTGTTACCTTTGGTGGTGTTTATGCTTTGAGCGGTAGGAATGCTTTGCATGCTTTGAGCAATTGAGTTTGCGTTGACAGTTTTTTCTTGTTGGGTTGTTGTGTAAGTCGGGGAGTCGCTTGCTCCATAAACGCGATTTTGACGCGCGTTAAATCTTTCAAATTCATTTTGCTCTGCAAATTTGTTCCGATTTTCAATAAGTGAGTTTTTAAACGCTTCAAGATTTGAACGATTTTTTTCTTCGGATTCTTGCAAAGGAGTTTCAACCGTCATTGCAATTTGGTCTTCTGCAAAACTGCGTTGCTTTTTATATTTTCTTATATCTTTTGAAATATCATAAATGTGTTTATTATAACTATCAACTTGTTCTCTGCTTAAAAATGCGCCATCATCATTTGCGGTTTGAGATGAAATTTGAGACTTGTTTTCTATAGACTCAATTTTGTTTTCATTTTGAATTGCTTCTTGATTTTTAGCATTTTCATTTTCAAAATTTGAATTATTTGTTATATTGTCTATTGTATCGTTTGTCATGTTAACACTCTCAACGCTTTCTGCGCTTTGAGATTGTTCTGGCTCTTGCAAAGCAGGCTCATTGGATGTTTGGTCTGTAGTTTCGAGTTCATCAATCAAAGATTGCTTTCTCTCTTCTATGTAAGTTTGTGTTGTATGTATAGTGTCGGTCTGCTCCACAGTTTCAATGCTTTCTGTAGTGCTTGCATTTTGTTGAGTTTGCTCATACAAGTTAGAGTTAGAAGTTTGAGGGGAGTCAAGCGATGAAAAATCAAAAAATTCACCATCATCACTATCGTTTTCAATTTGTTCAACAAACTGGTCATCTTCATTTTCAATTTGTTCAACAAACTGGTCATCGTCATTTTCATTTTGGTATTCATGCTGGCCGTACAAAGTTTTGCTAACACTTTGCACTGTTGATTTATGCTCAAAATTATTCTCGCTTATGTTGTTTGCAGAAGCAAAAGCAGGTTGTGAAACAAAATGTTGTTCTTCAAAATTGAAGGTAGGAGTTTCCACACTGTAACCATCGTCAGTTTGGAAATCTCTAAACACATCAATATTGTTTGCATCAAAATGTGCTTTAAGTTGTTGATAATATTCCTTACCTTTTTCTGTGATTGAATAATATCGTCTATTAGGTCCAAGTTCACTTGATTGAGTATAGGAAGAAACATACTTTTGTTTTTCCATTCTAGTCAAATTGGAATAAACGCTAGGCTTTTTTAGCATAATGCGCCCATTGCTTTTTTTGTTGATTTCACTTATAAAGTCTAGACCATAAAAATCACGCTCTAGCAAACAATTCAAAATCATGTAAGATAATTGACCTTTAGCAAAGATTTCCATAAAGCACCTCTTATAGAATGATTATATAAATTTTTTTTAATTAAGTCAATAAATTTGTGCTATTATGCAAAAAAATATTTATACCACATACAATATTTTGTGGTATTATGCATAGTTTGCATACTAGTATGCAAAATTTTTAATAAAAAACAAAAAATTAATTCAAATTTTGATAAAGGTTTGTTATAATAAATACAAAGGATTAGCAATGAAATTGAAAGCACAAATCATACGAACAAAAAGAAAAAGTCTGTCTTTAAAAATCACAAATGATGGAAATTTAGAAATCCACGCACCGCTAAAAATGAAGACAGAAGATATAGAACAATTTATAAAATCAAAAAGCAACTGGATAAACAAACAATTAAAAGAAGTGGAAAGAAAAAAGAAATTTGCCATACAATTTGACTTTCAAAACTTTAAATATTTACTAGGCACAAAAAGTGAAAAAGAAAAAAACTTTTCATATAAAGCATACGCACAACAAGTTTTGCCAGGTATTGCAGAAAAAATTTCAACCAACATGGATATTAAGTTTAAAAGTTATAGAACCATAACTTCCAAAAGAGTTTGGGGGACTTTTTCAAACAAAAAAGAATTATCCATCAACTACAAATGCGTTATTTTGCCAATACAACTTATAACATATATAGTTATTCATGAACTTTGCCACAGCAAACAAATGAACCATTCTCCAAAATTTTGGAAACTTGTGGAAGGGTATTGTCCTAAATATAAATCATTAAAAAAACAATTAAACGACTATGCTTTTTTGTTGCAAGATAAACAAATAAAATAAATACAATCAAAATAATAGGGGATTATAAAGATAAAATAGGGGAGAAAAATTTAATTTTTCATATATAGGGGACAGGGTAATCATCGGACTTTAAGTCTTTTTGACCAAATCCTATGCGATGCAATACACCTCACTTCAAAAGTTTCAAGAAAAAACAACATAATAACCCAACCATTTTGGAAAAAACAAATTGAAATTTTAGACAATTTTTATAAAAGGGAAGGCAAAATTTTGATAAGCAAAACATTTATAATCTATGCGTAAAACACAACTTTTACGCATAGATAGGCGCATAATAGGTTATAAAATGGACTATTATGTTATTTTTTTATAATTATGCATTTTTGCTTATAAATTGCTATTTTTATTTTTTATTATTTGCTTATCTATTATGCAAATTGTTTTGAAATTCTTTTATTTATTTCTTATTCTTATTTTTTAATCTTTTGCTAATCTGCTTAACTTGCACAGTTCTTCAATCGTTTTGTAATTTATAAAACATTTAAGCATTTTTCAAAATGAAATTTATACTATTTCAAATTATGGCTATCATATCCATATTTAGCATTTTATGATTTGATTTTTATATGAACAATTGCACAACTTTTCTCTTGCACATATGGATATAAAATTTGATTGTGATAAAATTTTTAAAATTTCTATCAAATTTATTTAGTCACATCATGATAAAAAGATTAGTTTCGCTCAAATAGTCTCTGGCTTCTACGCCACATTGACTCAAGTGTCGATTATAAAAAACTGCATAAAATTGATGTGTGCTTCAAATTTATACGGTTTGTCGTTTTATATGCAGTTTTCCTTTTATATTTAATGTCTTGCTCAACCAACAATTTTTATTTGTTGCTGTTTGCAATCATTCTTATCATTTTTAAAAATCCAACTTGGCTATCACTTCCAAGCATTTTATCTTGATATATCTTTAATCCCAAATCGTTAATAGAATTAAAATTGTTAATTGTTTTTAAAGTCAAATAATTCACAATTTTTAAAAACACATTATAAATGCTTCTATCTTCATACAACTTATCTGGAATATTATACAAAACACTTTCCAAAAACATTGCGTTTGGCTGTTCATGATTTGTATAAAAATAAAACACATTAAAGATTTTTAACATTTTAACAAAATTTGGACCTGCTTCTCGCCTTTTTTGTTGCAGACAATTCACCCTGCAAGTAAAATTGTATTTCAACAAATTCTTTTTGTTGCCAGTAAACAACTTAAAATTTTCACCATCGCTAAAGCAAATATCTATTCTTATCTTACTGTTACCGCCAAAATCTTCTTTACCAACTATATACAAAATATTATCATTTTGCGAAATTATAGATGTTGGAGAAAGAAATTGTCTAACGCTTTCAAACAAATCGTCTGTTAAATTAAAAATGTTATATTTACTTGCATCAAAATCAATATTTGACACCGTTGCATCTTCTTTTTTCTTCTTTTTTGGCTTGCGCTTTCTTCTGTTTTCCCATGCATATTTCAAACGCTTTTTAAAATTGCGCCAAAACATGTTTGTTTTAAAAGTGTTCAATTCAAGTTGTCCATTTTCAACACCCAAAAGATAATGAAAAGTTGAATTATCGGTAACCGCTCCAGACAAAATTTCATTGAATGGTTGCAAAGTAACGTTGTCAAGGCTAATATAAGGAACTTGCTTTGCCAAACGGTCTATCGCGCTTGACAAAATAAGAGAAATCTTTTCATTAACATTGTTAAAAAATTTCTCATTATCGTTTTTTGCTATGCTTTCTACAAAATTTTTATCAATTTTTATATTTGCCATAAATCAACCATAACAACCTTTTATCTTATATTTTTTTACCATCAAATTAATTTTAAAAACATGTTTATTTATTATATTTTTATAATATTACTGTTTTTAAAGCGTAATTTTTCGATATTTGCATGCGAAATATTTCTTCCGCATTATTTATTTTTTGGATAAATTTTTTCTTTGCCTCCCATATAATTTCTAAGCACTTTCGGAATATTAACACTGCCATCTTTATTGATATTATTTTCAAGGAATGCAATCAACATTCTTGGTGGCGCAACAACTGTATTGTTTAATGTATGAGCAAACTTCATGCCATCTGCAGTTTTAAATCTTATACCCAAACGCCTTGCTTGTGCGTCCGAAAGGTTTGAGCAAGAGCCAAGTTCTCCAAAATATCGATTTTGACGAGG
>CALVNU010000050.1 GCA_944349915.1 uncultured Clostridia bacterium
GCCGTGTTATAGATTGACATAAATTCGTCATATCTTTCATCGTCTTTTGCAAAAGAAATTGGGTCAGATTTGCCATCAACGGTGATTTCAACATATTCTGGCGTGCTATCAAATTTTGGCTTTAAATCTATTCTTAAGCAAGCCAACAAAATTATCACAAAAGCAATGGCAACACAAAGGGAAAGAATTATTGAGTTTACAATAATTCTTTTCTTTTTCATTTTTGCCATATATTGATCGTCTATAGATTGTATTTTTGTATCCGCCATGTATTCTGCTCCTTCAATCAGTCATCGGTTTTTTTGTCTTTTTTTGCAGTGTTTTTTTCTTGAGATTTTGAAGTTTTTTTGTCTGCAGACTCAACTGCCTTGCCTTTTTTGTCCGCGCTATCTTCGTGGTTTTCTTTTTCTTCTTTTTTGGTTTTTTCTTCCTGTTTTTCTGTGGTTGTTCCTGCAGTTTTTTCTGTAATCTCTTTCTCCTGTTTATCAAGCGTTTTTGCCTTTTTGGTTATACTGCTTGATTTGTTCTCTGTTTGTTCTTGTGATGGTTGAAGATAAACTTTTTTGATATTTTCAAATTCTTCTTCTGTAATAATGCCAGAATTTAAAAGTCTTTGCCCTTCTTTTATTTTTTCTTCAATTGCCTTTGCTCTACGCTCTTGTTCAAGACGCCTGCGTTCTTTTTCTTCTTTTTCTCGTTGCTCATGTTCTCTTATATCCATAATATCTGCAACTTCTTTAGCTGTTTTCCCTTTCATTAGAAGGTCGATTTCATCTTTATTGATTGTTTCATGACTAAGCAAAAGTTCTGCCATTTCATCTAGAAGTGCTCTATTATCAATTAAGAGTTTCTTTGCGCGTTTATAGTTATAATCCAAAATTTGTCTTATTTCATCATCTGCTTCGGAGGCAAGTTTTTCAGAAAAGTCAGAACGGGTTTGATAATCTCTTCCAATAAACACTTGTTGCTCATTTGACAGCCCAAGGAAGCCAAGATTTTTGCTCATTCCCCAGTTATAAACCATTTTATGAGCAATCTTTGTTGCTTGAGAAATATCACTTGAAGCGCCAGTAGTTATATCTTTAAACACAATTTCTTCGGCAATACGGCCACCCATACACATTGCAATTTCATCCATCAAATGATTGTAAGACATATATGAGTTGTCGTTTTCTGGTCGTTGCATTGTATATCCGCCAGCCATTCCGCGTGGAATGATTGAAACTTCTTGAATTTCGTCTGTATGCTTGAGCAGTTTTCCAAGAATTGCGTGGCCAGACTCATGATAAGCAGTTATCTTTTTATCTTTTTCTGTTACCACTCTGCTCTTCTTTTGAGGCCCCATAGTAACTTTATTGATACCTTCTTGGATATCGGTCATTGTAATTTTTGGCCTGTTTGCTCTTGCTGCCAAGATTGCGGCTTCATTAAGCATATTTTCAATGTCGGCACCAGTAAAGCCAACGGTTATTTTTGCAAGAGTTTTAAAGTCAACATTTTCATCAATAGGTTTGTTTTTTGCATGAATTTTTAGTATGCCCTCTCGACCTCTAACATCTGGCACATTAACATAAACTTGCCTGTCAAATCTGCCTGGTCTTAAAAGGGCTGGGTCAAGAACATCTGCTCTGTTTGTTGCAGCCAAAACAATAATACCTTCGTTTGGTTCAAATCCGTCCATTTCAACAAGCAGTTGATTTAATGTTTGTTCGCGTTCATCATTTCCGCCACCAAGTCCCGCCCCTCTTTGACGACCAACGGCATCGATTTCATCAATAAACACAATGCAAGGTTTGTTTTTCTTGGCTTGGTCAAAAAGGTCTCTAACCCTTGATGCCCCAACACCGACAAACATTTCAACAAAGTCGGAACCGCTTATAAACACAAATGGAACATTTGCTTCACCAGCGATTGCCCTTGCCAGCAAGGTTTTGCCTGTTCCTGGAGGTCCAACTAAAAGCACACCTTTTGGAATTCTAGCACCAAGTTGTGTAAACTTGGTTGGATTTTTTAAGAATTCAACAATTTCGGCAAGTTCTTCTTTTTCTTCATCGGCACCTGCAACATCAGAAAATCTAACTTGGCTGTTTGCATAAGAGCGAGCCTTGCTTTTGCCAAAACTCATTGCGCCCTTGTTTGAAGAATTTATAAGTCGGAAAATCATCCAAATAATAAAGATTCCAAACGCAAGATACAAAATTGGATACAAAATATCCCAGAAGTTTACCCCTTGGACAGATGGAATAACTTTTATATTTGATTGATTTGTTCTAATATATTCAAGAAAAGTTTCAATTTGTCCGTCAAAAGATTTAAAGTTTAAATAATAATCGCTATAATCTGGGAAAGAATTTTCATATCTTGAATTTTCTACCAAAAAGTAAATTGTGTCGCTTGTATAATATATTGCTTGCGCTTTTTGCTCCGTTTCGGTTGTGCTGTCAATATAAGTGCCATCAACAAGTTCATAGGCGTCATTAAAGTTGTCAAGTTTTACGCCAGAATAACCAGTGTTTGTAAATATAAGCACAATAATCAAAATTGCCAGTAACAACAATATAAGATATGAATATTTGAATTTATGTTTTTGATTGTTCTCGTTCAATTTATTTGCCTCCTATCACTATTTAGACTAACATATTCTATCATAAAATTCAAATTTACACAAATGATAAAAAGGTTTTTTTTGATATTTTTTAACTTTTTTTCTTTTAAGACAATTTTTGTCAAGATTTTTAGCCGTCTTGGGTTATCTTTAAATTAAGCATAAATGTAATATTATTCAAATAATCATCTTTATCGGCAAGAGAAGATAAAAACTTTTCAAAATCTTTTCTGTTATAGCGATAGAATTCATCGTACACATTAAGCACATCGGCTTTGCAATCTCTTAAGATTTTTAACATTGTGGCAAACTCATCCTTGATTTTTATTTCAAGCGCCTCCGCAATTTCTTCGGTAATTCTGGTTGACTGGGCATTTTGTTTTATCTCTTGCCCTTTTGTGTCTATCTCGGTAAGTTGAACTCCCAACAAAACATTTGCAACAAAAAGCGGTTTTCCATGTTGAAAAACTGTTTTAATTGCAACCTGCTTGTTTTTCAATAAAAAAGTCATATCTACAACCTTTCCACATTCACACTCTACATTTTCAACGGTAATGCTGTCTAAAGAATGTTTTTCGCTTAAAAGATTTATGCTGTTAAGGTTGTCAATGTTAAGTTTTGCCACTTTTTTGCCTTCTCGTAGCACCACAGCATCTGCTTTGTTTAATATTTGGCTTTCTCCTTCAAGTGAGCCTCGCAGTTTTTCGCCGTCTGCAGAACCGCTCTCGCTTCCAGCACTTGACTGTGATGAACTGTCTTCTCCACTATTGCCAACTTCTGTTTGTCCTCCACTGTTTTGCCCTCCACTGCTTTGTCCACTCTCTCCGCCTTGTCCTCCACTGCTTTGCCCGCTCTCTCCGCCTTGTGCCTGTTGCGAGTCGTCTTTGATGTGCTCTATAAAGCCTATAAGTGAAGATTTATGTGGACTATAATAACCTTTATAAAATGCTTCCAAAGATGTATCCGTTATATAAACATCATTTGCATTATAAGAAATAAGTTGGTCAAGTTTTAGCCCTATATTCTTTTCTAGAGAGTCGGTTGCCATTAAAAGTTCTTTCGCCGAAGTGTTTGTGCACACAAAAACTGTGTTTTCTGGCAAGGAAATAACTCGAGAAAGATAGTCAAGCGAAGAAGAAATATCTTGTTCCAACATCTTTTCATTGACAACGGTGGTTTTTGCATGAGACAGTCCAATATCTTTGCCCAAAGTTAGTTGTGCATCTAAAACTGCTTCGGAAACCGAAGAACCTTTTCCAGACACAACAGAATTTGACTGTTCAAACTCTTGATTTGGTTTTGGAATAAAAGTCAAAAAAGATATTTCATATTCATCTTCAATTTTGTCAAGACCTATCGCAAGCACAATTGCGCGTCTTCGGCTTTCGCCTGGTGAAAAAATGGCAAAAGGGGTAAAAAATATCAAAATAACAATCAAAACAATGATAAAAGGATATTTTTTTATCATTTCAATAATTCTTTTCATCTTTCACCTCGCTTTTGTGTTTAAAAGAAATGGCATAAAACAAGATTGGCAAAAGATAACTTGTAAGAACAGCAAGATATGGAAGAATGTTTGTGGCAATTGAAATCATAACTTCATATTTTGCAATTAACACAAGATATATGACAACAAAAAGGATATCAAAAACGGCAACAGCGTATTTGATAGACAACTTTTCAAAAAGCATTACAAAGCAATCGCAAAATGCTAAATTAAAAATTTCAAGTTGAAAAAGTCCAAGCGTCATAATTGTAAGCATTGCCACAATATCAAGTCTGCCAATAGCATTAAACTGCACCGAAAAAACAAGAAGGTCGGCAAGAGCGTTGTTGTGCATAAATGAAGTGAGTTGATATTTGGAATAAAAAATTATAAAAATTGCAAGTACAAGAATGATTGCAAAAAGAGCAAACATAACAATTTTTTTGCCTTCACCTTTTTTGAAAGAAATTTTGTCTATAAACACAAAAAGCACCAAATAATCACCAAAGGCGAACAGGCATTGCCAAAGTGAAGAAAACATTGAAGACGGTTTTGAAACAAAAAGCATTGGCATAGAAATATCTGTAAAAAAAGCAATAACAAGACAAAAAACAATCCCGACAACCACAAGATAATAGAAAAGTTCAAATGTTCTGCTCATGGCTCGGTGTCCAACAACAACAGCATGATTGATTACTGGAATAAGGCAAACCACAACCAAAAAGCCAAATTCATCTTGATAGACAAGGTCTTTAAGATAAACAAAAATAACCGAATAAGTAAGCATAGTTTTAAAAAGAAAAAAGGTCAAAAAGACAAAAATAACAGTTTTTGCAATAAAAATTCCAAGTTTTTCTTGCAAAATTGATAAAAAAGTTTGATTTGGATGGTTTTTTTTGAGTTTGAAAAAAATTGACAAAATAAGAAGTTCGACCAAAAATAGTGCCAAAATTACAAAAATTGAATCGGCATTTGAACTTTTATATAAAATTGAAGGTAAGACAAGAATTTTGTTTGCAAGGATTGTTAAAAAAATTATAATCCCACATTGACGAGCAGAAATAGTTTTCATCTCAACCTCCCCTTGCCATTTGGAAATGATTTAGGCATATTGTGCAGTGCTCCTGGCTGGCTTTTGACAAGTCCATCTTGCAGGTCTTCTTTTATTCTTGGGGAATAAGGAGCCATATATGGCGTGTGATAATTGTCAAGAGTGTTAAGATAATTGACAAGATAAATAAAGCCAGAAACTATGCCTAAAATCCCAAGCGAACCACCCAGAATGATAAACACCACTTGCAACACAGTTATTTGACTTTGCTGTTCTGGAACGGTATACAGAGCAATTTTTGAAAGTGCAGTTATAATCACTCCTGGCGGAGAAATAAGTCCTGCCTTAACACCTGTATCGCCCAAAATAAGCGCACCCACAATTGAAGTTGCAAGTCCAAGATAACTTGGAAGACGCAAACTAACTTCATACAAAATTTGGAAAAGCAAAAAGATAAACAAAATTTCCAAAAATGGAGTAAATGGAAGTCCTTGTGTGGTGTCTGCAATGGTTATCAAAAAATTTAAAGGCAAAATGTTGTAATGAAAAAGTTGCAAAGCAAGATAAAAACCAGGCGCAATGATTGCAATCAAAAGTCCGCACATTCTTATAAAGCGCACAAAACTTGCGTAGTGATGATTGGTATAATAGTCGTTGCTAGATTGCATGTCTTCCATTAAAATAAATGGAACAGTAAGCACAATCGGAGAATTGTCAACAATAATGGCAACTTTGCCTTCCAGCATTTTTGAAGCAACAATATCTGGTTTTTCACAGTTGCCTATTTGTTTAAAAAGAGAGTTTGGCCTTTTTTGAAGGTATGAAAGTATATAGTAAGAATCAACAACTCCATCAATTTTTATTTTTTCAATTTTGCTTTTAACTTCATCCACAACCCTTTTGTCTGCCACCCCGTCTAGATAACAAACAACAACCTTGGTTTGCGATTGTTTGCCAACCACAAGAGTGGAAAAAACAAGGTTTTTTGTGTGTAATCTTCTGCGCAAAAGTGTCATGTTGGTTTTAAAATCTTCCACAAAGCCTTCGCGTGGACCTTGAATAACTGGAGAAGTTGGTGGCTCCGAAGGTGTTCTGGTGGGATATTTTGTTATGTCGACAGAAATATATCCTTCAAAAAAATTTGAAAAGATAACAACCTTTCCGTCAAGAATATCGCTTTCAATTTTGTTTTTTTCAATTTTTTCCACGCCGTTGTTTTTTAAAATTTTGTCAATAAGCATCTTGGAATTTATTTTGCCCTGCCATTGTTGAATTGGAAGATATATTGCCTGCGAGAAAAGTTGCGGGTCAATCATGCTTTTTAAAAAGACAAAGGCAATTGTGCCCTGTTCTAACACAAAAACGCGAGAAGAAAAATCATTGGTTGAGTGAAAACTTTTTTTAAGTTTTTCAATTTGGCTTTGAACATTTTGTCGCATAAATTTCACCTTTGCTCTATTATGGGTAAAGGCAAAAAAAATATGTAAAAAAAA
>CALVNU010000051.1 GCA_944349915.1 uncultured Clostridia bacterium
AAAAATATGAAAAAAGTGGGTTATGGAGTAGGAAAGCGCGAATATAAGGAAACAACAGGAATGTTAAAGGTCTATTTGCTATAAATTTTTATAAGATAAGTTTTTTGAAATAGAGATATAACAAAAATTATATTAAAAACATGTTTGTATTTGCAATATAAGATAATATTTTGAATAATGATAAAAAATCAAATTATTACAAAAGTTATCGCTTAAAATTTGTTAAATTTAAGAGGAAGTTATGCTGGATAAAAAATTTGTTGAAAATTCAATTTTTGATATTGGCAAGGTTAATCCGTATGGTAAATATTTTACAGGTGCAAGTTATCTTAATATGCTTGCAAATGGCAAAGTCCCTGTTGGTTTTGTAACTTTTAAGCCAGGTTGCATCAATAATTGGCACAGCCATAGTGGTGGGCAAATTTTACTTGTTACAGATGGAGAAGGCTATTATCAAGAGTGGGGAAAACCTGCTCGAAAACTGCATAAGGGTGATGTGGTAGACATCAAACCAGGTGTAAAACATTGGCATGGTGCAAGCAAAAACAAATGGTTTTCTCATATCGCCATTGAAGTGCCTGGGAATGAAGGACAGGGCGGTTGGTTTGAACCAGTTGACCAGGAAGAGTATTCACAACTTGATTAAAGGAGGAAAATATGAAAAAAGTTACAGCAGGTAGAGACAGTTTGGGAGAATTTGCTCCAAAATTTGCAGAACTTAATGATGATGTTTTGTTTGGACAAGTTTGGGCAAGAGAAAAGCAACTTTCTTTAAAACAACGCTCAATAATCACAGTGGTTGCATTGATTAGTTCGGGGATTTTTGATTCTTCACTTGATTTTCATATTCAAAATGCAAAAAATAATGGCATAACAAAGCAAGAAATGGCAGAGATTATCACTCATATTGCTTTTTATGTTGGCTGGCCTAAAGCATGGTCTGCTTTCAATAAAGCAAAAGAAATTTATAAAGACTAACACTTTTGATTATAGACAATATTTTTAAATAGGACTTTTAACGGTGCTTTTGCGTTTTTGCAAGGTCTTCCAACTCTTTGTCTTTTGATGTGTTTTAAAAAAGTTTTTGCATTTTTATAGGCACATAGCCGTTTATATTTAAAATTAATGCAAGTTTTGCATTAATTTTTGGTGTTTATCAATTGTTGCACCCTTATATTGATTTTATCAAAGTTTGTTTTGTTGCTTTTATAAAAAGAAACTCTCAAAACAAGCGTAAATTTTATTTTCGTTATAAAAAGCATAGAGTAAAGAGCTTTTTTTTTGCTTCTTTTATTTGACTTATTTTGCAAATTTTGCTACCATATAAAAAAAGAGGGGAAAAGATGATTTTTGCAATTATAACAATTTTGCTTGGAATTTGCGCTTTTGTCATGCTTACTCAACCAGCACTTGCGTTTTATGGTGGTGAAGATGGCATTTTTGATTCTATGCATGAATTATTGGAAAAACTTTTTGGAGGGTCATCCAACGGATATGATATGCTCACTTTTCAAGAAGGTCAAAACACATATTGGCTTGTTGGAAATATTTTCTTGATTGTAGCAATGGTTTTTTGTGGTTTGATGATTCTCTTTTCAATTATCAATATGATTATGTCTTCTGCTGGTAAAAACAAAGTGCTTGGCACTCGTGTGTTTGCAATTTTGTTTTTCTTAACCGCTTTGGTTGCATTGATTATGTATGTTCTCTACGCAAATCAACTTATGAACACAAATATAGAAGATTTTATTCAAACAATAAAAGATGGCGGAGCGGTATTTACAGTTGGCTATGGTATGATTTGCTTTGTTGTTTCGGCGCTTTTGTCAATTATATTTGCAAGTGGCAAAAAGAAAAGCAAAAAATAACTTTGCAGTCAAAATGAGGTTTTTAAATTGTGAAGTTGTAAAAACAACATTGTTTAAACCTAAAATTACTTAAAATTATTTGAAAACTAAAATGGATTGAAAACAACATTGTTTAAAATTAAAATTATTAATTAAAAATGAGGTGAAAAATGAATTTGCAACTTTTGTCTGAATTATTACAAACCAGCGCGTCGGCCTGTGAGCAATTTATCAAAAGTGAAATGGCACTCAATGATGGAGATGTTGATTTATGCCAAAAAGCAAGCAAAGACGGACAGCAACTTATCAAAACTTTGATTGCCGACACTTTTGATGAATTTCAAGAAGAATTTAATTCTTTGACAAATCAAACAAACGACTATGATTACCCAAATAATTTTGAACTTATCAAAGCGCTCAACAATTTAAGCATCAATGTTGGAGGCATGCTTGGCGCCGAAGATGACAGAATTTTAAAGATGTATGCAGAAAAGGCTCAACAATCAATCAATACTGTAAAAGAAATTTATTTGGCACTTTTTGAAAATTAATAAAACCACTGGAATTATCAACAACTTGAATTATAAATGTTTGCTCAAATTGTCAACATCTTGGCGACAGAATAGAATGGCAAAATTTTATATCTGGGGGAGTTATGTTAAATATAGCAATAGATGGTTATGTTGGAAGTGGCAAGAGCACGCTGGCAAATGAAATTGCCAAAAAGTTGGCTCTAAAAAAACTTGATACTGGGGCAATTTATCGTTCTATTGCCTGCGAGTATCGCAAAAATTTTGATTTCTTAATAAATGCCGAAAATGTAGAACGACTTGTTAAAAACCTTAAAATCGAAGTTGTTTTTGAAAAAGGAGTTCAACATGTCAAAATCAATGGCAATGATTATTTTCATCATATAAGAGAAGAGGAGATTTCTATTTTAACTTCTCAAATTTCTCCATATATTTCAATAAGAGACAAGGTTTTGGCGGTGCAAAGAGAATTTGCTTCTAAATATGATTGCGTTATTGAGGGCAGAGATATCGGAACAGTTGTTCTGCCAAAAGCCAATTTCAAGTTTTTCTTGACCGGAAGTGAAGAGGTTAGGGCCCAGCGTAGATATGACCAAATCAAAGATAAACAACACATTTCATTTGAACAAATTTTAAAAGATTTAAAACAGCGCGATTACAATGACACCCATCGCAAAGTTGCACCACTTATTCCTGCAGAAGATGCAATCATTATAGACACAACAAATCTTACGCTTGAAGAGACGGTGGATAAATGTATAGACATTATAAAAAATGGCTAAAAGTTAACGCAAAACTTGTTATGTCTTACGCATGGCTTGCAACACAAAACAGACAACTTGCAAACAAAAAAATAGCACCAAAACTTGTGTGCTATTTTTGATTATCATTCTTATTACAATGCAAATTTACAATGTGTTCAAAAAAGTTGTTATTAAATTCTTTTAAATATTTTACCATGGTAAGCAGAAAATCAAAGTATTTTGGATTATTAAAATATTCTTGGCTGTTCTCGTCATTATTTACAAACTCGCTTGCATTTTTAGAACTCATTTTAAAGTTTTTATATTCCAGAATTATCGGTTGTTTTTCCATTGAGATTAAGAAATTGTCAAGCATGTGACCGCAATAAACCTTTTGCATTTTGATAAAAAAGTTGTAAATTTGTTGATTTTCAAATAACGGCTCAATTGATTTTATTTCGGCTATTCTTTTATGGATAGCGGTAAAGTTGAGTGCATCGTTAGGTGATAGGCCTCTGCTTAAACCAATCAAATAATATTTTGTTATCAATTCTAATTGAGAAACAAGGCGTTTGCAAGCAATAAATGTATGTTTAGAAAATTTTTTATTTGTATTTTTTGAAATGCCAATTAAAAGTTCTTTCAATTGTTTTATAAAATAAAATAAATTCTGGCGTAATGTTATTTTTTGATTTGAATACCTGCCGTCAAATATTCCATAAAGTTCAGTTTCCGTTGGCACTCGAGGAAAATGTTCATCATTGGCATAATTTGTCATGTCGTGTCTCCTTAAATTTTATTCATTTTCAGAATTTTCCAAATTCTTGGCAATATCATTCAATTTTTGCAATTCTTCTGTATTTTCTGGAAAATTTTCATTAAGATATTGACACATGTTGAGAAATTGATTTAAAAGTTCTTGAGAGGTGAGCATAGAAAACAGGCAGGCTTCAAAACAGTCTTTCTTAACATAATGCAAAACTTGTTTAATAGTGGACTCATCTGCATTTTCAACAAGAAGTTTCTCAGGGTTTGCTTCTGCAGAAAACTTTTTTAGTTGAGCATCCAGCACAAATAAAATTCTTTTGTCAAGTTTGTCAAATTTATAATTTGGGTCTGGTGTAAATTTAACATATTTATCAGACACGAGCACTTTGCCAGAGTTGGTTAAATATGCTTTTTTATAAATAACCTTATCATCTTGAATATATGGAATGTAAGCATGCTGTCCAGAATTTTTTTTCATTCTGTTTGAAACATTTCCTTTGTTATATTTTAATCCATCAAGTTGTCTTGAACTTATTGACATAGCATTATCTCCTTTTTAAAAATTAATTATGTTTAAAAATTTTAACACTCTTTTTCTTTATTGTCAATATTTAGATAGCAAAAATTTTGATAAAACCTGCTATAATTTTGTTTTATATAAAATGTGCTATAACTCAATATGCGATATTGTTTACAATTCGTGGCGCTAAATGAATAAAAGGGCATAGATAGCAAAAGTGCACAAAAAATAAGAAAAAAATATAACATTTTTCAACTAACCTAAAAAAACTATTGAAATCTTAAAATTTTTGATATATAATAAAACTATCATAGTATATAGGAGATATGATTATGAAAGAAAATGCTAAAGTGGTAAGGTGGATAGACGGTGACAGATTTCTATTTAATGGGTTCTTATTACACGTTACCGCAAATGCTGTGACTCTTGTTGCATGCAATCACGATAAAACAACAGGAGCAATAAAAATTCCAAAGATTGTAACAGCAATTGGGAGAGGTGCCTTTAACGATTGTAAAGGTATAACAAGTGTTACAATTCCAGAGGGTGTAACAAAAATTGAAGAGTACGCTTTCGGAGATTGTAGAGGTATAACATCCGTTAACATTCCAGCAAGTGTAACAGATATTGATTTTTCAGCCTTTTTAGGTTGTCCAAATGTAAGAATAGAGATAGCCAAAGATAATCCAGCATATTGTGTAGTGGATGATGTGGTATACAGCAAAGATATGACAAAATTTCTTTTCTGTCCACCATGGAAAGAAGAAGTAACAATTCCAGCCAGTGTAGCAGAAATTGGTAATAGATCCTTTGAAGATAGCACAAGTTTAACAAGCGTTAACATTCCAGCAAGTGTAACAAATTGCGATTTTGTTAGCACCTTTAGTGATTGTCCAAACGCAAGAATAGAGATAGCCAAAGATAATCCAGCATATTGTGTAGTGGATGATGTGGTATACAGCAAAGATATGACGAAACTTCTTTTCTGTCCACCATGGAAAGAAGAAGTAATAATTCCAGCTGGTGTAACAGAAATAGAGCGTTTTGCCTTTTCTGATTGCACAAGTTTGGCAAGTATTACCATTCCAGCTGGTGTAACAGAGATTGACACTGGTGCCTTTTCTGGTTGCACAAGTTTGGCAAGTGTTATCATTCCAGAGGGTGTAACAGAAATTGGAGAGATGGCCTTTGGGGGTTGCATAAGTTTAAGAAGTGTTACCATTCCAGCAAGTGTAACAGAAATTGAATATTGTGCCTTTTATGGTTGCACAAGTTTGACAAGCATTAATATTCCATCCAGTGTAACAGAAATTGGAGATAGTGCCTTTTCTAATTGCACAAGTTTAACAAGTGTTACCATTCCAGCCACTGTAACAGAAATTGGAGATGATGTTTTTGAAGATTGCAATGAAAATTTGGTAGTCAACTATATGGGATACCGCATGAATGTGGACCAGTTCTATAAATTCTTTTATGCATATCAACGCAAATTATTAGATATTAAATTAAAGGAGATTGAAGATAAAATTAATAAAGAATATTACGAGGAGAATGAATAAAAACAAATCATTGTTGCATTGTGCCACTTGACGCAATTTATGATAAACAAATTCAATAAACAAAATAAAACTATTGCAAATTGTTAGTGTTGAAAAATCAATGCTAACAATTTTTTATTCGCTGTTTTTGCATAATAGGTTACTCTTGCGCACATAATTCTCAATCAAATGTTAAGGGTTATATATAACAAAAATCATTTGGTGGGATAGAATTACAGCCGTAGTTTCCACAACGGGTGCTAGAGTGTCGCAGAAAGGGTAAAAAAAAGTGAAAAAAAAGATAAAAAAAGTTGAAAAAGCAGTTGACAAAGGATAGAAATATGTGTTAATATATAAACGCTAACCACGAGAAAGGGGTTGGCAAGAACCATGAAAATTAAATAGAAAGTACAAGAATTGAAACAAAGTCAATTTACAAAAGTTATTGAGCCAAAAAAGATCAAGGTGCAATGTGTATGCACAAAAACTAACCTAAAAAAATATAAATAGAAAAATATAACGTTAGAGTTTGATCCTGGCTCAGGACGAACGCTGGCGGCGTGCTTCAAACATGCAAGTCGAACGGAGTTGTTGA